>JANNYX010000086.1:0-2377 GCA_031410295.1 Rhodoferax sp. | reverse complement strand
ATTGATTCCGAATTCACAAAACCTCGTCGTCGCGCGCCTATGCCTGCGCTTTGACCATACTTATTCACCATAGCCTTAGATCAAACAATGGGCGAAGGCGTCATGCTGCCAGGGCATCAAGACCCTATTATTGCGATCGCGACTGCCCCGGGCCGGGGCGCGGTTGGCATCGTACGAGTGTCGGGTCAGTCAATTGAGGCGGCAATTCTTGCGCTGTGCGGCCGCAAATTGAAGGCTCGCGAGGCAACGTACCTTGCATTTTTGCGCGAAGATGGCAGCCCTATTGATCGCGGGCTGGCGATCCATTTCCCAGCGCCACATTCCTTCACGGGGGAAGATGTCCTGGAGTTGCAAGCCCACGGTGGTCCGGTAGTGCTTCAATTGCTGGTCGCCCGGCTCCTGGGGGTAGGATTGAAAGGCGCCCGTTTGGCGCAGCCAGGAGAATTCAGTCAACGCGCGTTTTTAAACGGCAAAATTGACCTTACGCAGGCAGAGGCAATTTCCGACCTGATTGACGCCAGCACTGAAGCCGCGGCACGCAGCGCCAGTCGCTCTTTGTCGGGGGAATTTTCCAGAAAAATTTATGATATTCGAGATGCTTTGGTTCACCTGCGCATGTTGGTAGAGGCTACGCTCGATTTCCCAGAAGAAGAAATTGATTTCCTAAAAAAGACCGACGCGAGGGGCCAACTGTCTAGCATCGAATACGCCCTGCGCATCACGCTGGGTCACGCGCGCCGAGGCGCTCTCTTGCGTGAGGGCATTAAAGTGGTGATTGTCGGCCAGCCCAATGCAGGAAAATCATCCTTGCTCAATGCCCTGGCGGGAGCAGAACTCGCGATAGTTACGCCGCTGCCAGGCACAACGCGCGACAAGATCCAAGAGACTATTCAAATTGAGGGTGTACCCGTTCATGTCGTTGACACTGCCGGCTTGCGCGACAGTGACGATCAGGTTGAAAAAATCGGAATTGAGCGGGCCTGGACAGAAATCTCCGCTGCGAATGTTGTTCTTTTTCTTCACGATTTGACTGAACAGCATGATCCGCAATATCGTCAAAGGGACGTCGATATTAGGCGCGCGTTGGAGAAAAAAATTGCTTCCGCGGTGCCAATTCTGGATGTGTGGAACAAGGCCGACGTTGCCTCATTGTTTGCCGGATCAGAGGCCACCACGGCATCGATTCCGTTATCGGCAAAAACCGGGAAGGGTCTGGCCGCACTTCGCGCCCGTTTGCTTGAGATCGCCGGCTGGCAGCCTGGTACGGAAGGAGTCTTCATCGCCCGCGAGCGCCACGTGACAATGCTGGTGCATGTTTTGAATCACCTGTTGAGCGGCCAGGAGCGACTCAGTCGCCAAACACACGAAATTGAGCTCTTGGCGGAGGATTTAAGATTGGCGCATCAGGCCCTAAGCGAAATCACTGGCGAATTCACCCCCGATGACCTACTCGGCGAGATTTTTTCAAAGTTTTGCATTGGAAAATAACCTCGTCGGTCGTCGAAACCGCTGTGGTGAGCTAAGTGCCCATTGGTTGTAATATCGCCCTTGCAGCGATATCACTGCACGGATCGAACGCCAAGTATGGACGCCATCATCGAACTACAGAATAAACCCAACGCTCCGAACATCAAGGGTCTGATTGATGCCGTTGCGCGAAACACGGTCGAAGACGCATTGGCGAAATTCTTGGTGTCATCTCAATGGGAGGCAATGGCGCCGTTTATGCAGACATTCACGCTTGCCCCCAGTCAAATGCTGATTGCGCAGGGTTCGCTTGACCGGACCTTGTACTTTCTTGAGTCTGGTAGCCTTAGCGTGCATTTTGAAGATGGAAATGGCAAGGTCAATTTGGCGATTGTGAATGCGGGCTCTGCCGTTGGAGAGGGCGGATTTTTCTCCCATTCGCCTCGAAACGCAACTGTTCAGGCGGTCGCCGAATGCAAATTATGGAACTTGACCTACATCAAATACGCCGAAATGTCGCAGAAATTGCCCCGTGTCGCCTTGGCGTTGGCCATGAGTTTGGGTGCGATCCTCAGCAAACGCATGACAGATCGGCGAAAACGGATATCCGTGACGTGACATGTCGTTGATCCACTGGTTTTCTCAAAGCGCTTGCTCAAGAGCCCCGAAAAGCGCACTGGCAGTAGAGTTGTTATCAAAACCAGCTCTATTCTGTGGTGCGGCACGCGATGAGGTCCGTGGGTGTACTTTCGACAAGTTATAAGTTCAAGGTGCTGTCCCTTGATTCGCGCGGCAGCAGTTTTCTGGTCATGATGGACTTGGTGAGGCAGGCGGCACGAACTCCCGAGCGCATGGCTGAAATTGAAGCGGTGATCGTCCAAAACGCAAAGGGCCCGCCGCGGCGACGCGC
>JANNYX010000085.1:0-1881 GCA_031410295.1 Rhodoferax sp. | reverse complement strand
GAGGCCAAAGCCGGTGGCTTCATGTGGTCCCAGATTCCGCGCTTTCGCTTGCCTGAAACCGTGATCGACGAAGAAACCGGCTACATCCTGGACATGGGGGTGCATTTCAAAAGCGAACAGCCGGTTGATTCAATGAAGGCGCTGCTGGCGCAAAATTTCGACGCGGTGTTTGTCGGTTGTGGCGCGCCGCGCGGGCGCGACCTGCAACTGCCGGGCCGCAAGGATATCAAGGAGAACATCCACATCGGTATTGATTGGCTGGCTTCGGTGTCGTTCGGCCATATCACCAGTATCGGCAAGCGGGTGATTGTGCTGGGTGGCGGCAACACGGCCATGGACTGCTGCCGCTCCTCGCGCCGCCTGGGTGGTACCGATGTGAAAGTCATTGTGCGCAGCGGCTTCGAGGAAATGAAAGCGTCTCCCTGGGAGAAGGAAGACGCGCAGCACGAAGGCATCCCGATCATCAATTTCCACGTGCCCAAAACCTTTGAGCACGACAACGGCACGCTGACCGGCATGACTTTTGAGATTGTGAAGGCGGTCTACAACGAAGCCGGCCAACGCAGCCTGCTACCCACCGGCGCGCCCGATGTGATGGTGCCGTGTGACGCCGTGCTGATCGCCGTCGGTCAGGAAAACGCCTTTCCGTGGATTGAAAAAGACTGCGGCATTGACTTTGACAAGTGGGGTCTGCCGGTGCTGGACAAAGACAGTTTTCAGGCCAGCATTGCAAACGTGTTTTTTGGTGGCGACTCGGCTTTTGGTCCGAAGAACATCATCACCGCGGTGGCGCATGGGCACGAGGCAGCGGTATCGATTGACCGACTGCTCAATGGCGAAGATATCGGGCAGCGGCCCGATCCCATGACGAATTTGATGTCGGCCAAGATGGGCATCCACGAGTGGGCCTACGACAACGACACCTCCAACGATTTGCGCTACAAGGTGCCTTGGGCGAAGGCTGAAATGGCGCTGGCCAGCATCAAAGTCGAGGTTGAATTGGGTTTTGACGCAGCGACCGCGTTCAAGGAGGCGCAGCGCTGTCTGAACTGCGACGTGCAAACCGTGTTCACCCAGGACACCTGCATCGAGTGTGACGCCTGTGTCGACATCTGCCCGATGGATTGCATCACTTTCACGGCGAATGGCGACGAGGCCGATTTGCGCACCCGCCTCAAGGCGCCCGCCACCAACCTGACGCAGGATTTGTACGTATCGGGCGTCATGAAAACCGGCAACGTGATGGTGAAGGACGAAGACGTCTGCCTGCACTGCGGCCTGTGCGCGGAGCGTTGCCCGACCGGGGCTTGGGACATGCAGAAATTTCTGTTGAACACGACACAAGCCGGGCCTTCAAGCCGTGATCCAAAAGTGAAGCCTTCGCCAATCCGTGAGGGAGTTGCGGCATGAAGGCCGCCGCGCAGGGCCGCCCCAAGCAAGGCGCGGCCCCCACGGGGGGCAGCGCAGTACATGCAATGACAAGCGTGGGGGTCAAATGAAAAACATTGAAGCTGTCAACGACTTTGTCATCAAATTCGCCAACGTGAACGGTTCCGGTTCGGCGTCCGCCAATGAGTTGTTCGCAAAGGCGATTCTGCGCATGGGCGTGCCGGTGAGCCCACGCAACATCTTTCCCAGCAACATCCAGGGCCTGCCGACCTGGTACGAAGCCCGCGTGAGCGAAAAGGGCTACATGGGCCGGCGTGGCGGCATTGACATGATGGTCGCGATGAACCCGCAGACCTGGGACGCCGACGTCGCCGAAATCGAGCCGGGGGGCTACCTGTTTTACGACAGCACGCGGCCGATGCCGCCGGATAAATTTCGCCCGGACATCCATGTGATCGGCATGCCGCTGACGGAAATCTCCAATGCGGTCTA
>JANNYX010000084.1:0-3601 GCA_031410295.1 Rhodoferax sp. | reverse complement strand
TCTGCATGTAATCCTCGGGTTTGCCGATGCCGTAGATGGCCGAGACGGTGGCCACGATGACCACATCGCGCCGCTCCAGCAGGCTCTTGGTGGCGCTCAAACGCATCTGCTCGATGTGTTCGTTGATGGCGCTGTCTTTTTCGATGAACAGATCACGCTGCGGCACGTAGGCTTCGGGCTGGTAGTAGTCGTAATAGCTCACGAAATACTCGACCGCGTTGTTAGGGAAAAACTCGCGGAACTCACTGTAGAGCTGCGCGGCCAGCGTCTTGTTGTGCGCAAAAACAATCGCCGGGCGGCCCAGGCGCGCGATCACGTTGGCCATGGTGAAGGTCTTGCCGGAGCCGGTCACGCCCAGAAGGGTTTGAAACACTTCGCCGTCGTTCACGCCTTCGACCAGTTTGTCGATGGCCTCGGGCTGGTCACCCGCCGGGGGGTAAGGTCGAAAAAGTTCGAAAGGGGAATCCGCGTAACGGACGAAATCGCCCTTTGAAGCGGGCGGCGCAAGGTCAACGGGTTCGAGCATGGTGCCCTGGATTGTGCCGTGAGGCTGGGCGGGGTGCCGGGGCGGTCGGCTTTGGAGGAACACTCAAGCGCCGCAATCGCCTGCCCGCACCATCCAACCTTGCCCGGGCAGACTCAAAACAGAACCTTGAAACCCACCGAATAGATCGACTCGCCATTGGTGCTGCCGATACTGCCGTCAAGCTGAAGGTTTTTGCCAAGCATGGTGCGCAGCCCAAATTGCACGGTTGGCAGCACGTTCTCCGCGCCAAACACTTCCACGTGCGCAGTAACGGCGCCGAACCCGCGCTCATAGGCAAGGCCCCAAACGCCGGTGTTGGCACCCACGGACGGGTTGACCAGGCCAAGATTCAGGTGCACCGAGCCTGCCTCATCCATGTTGCAGGTCATCAGGCCGTTGATGAATTTGCTGCTTCCCGCACCGGGTGTGTTCGGCTCTGAGAGGCCAAATGATGTGGCGAAGTTGCAGCCGTCTTCTTTGGACGGTGACAGGCGGATCTTGGCTTGAATGCCCGTGGTGTTGACATCGTTCGTGGTGTCGCGGTTAAAGGACGCCGAGATTTCGACGCCGTCAATCACCCCGTAGGCGGGCGAAATGGTCCAGGTGTTCACTTCGCCCGGATGGCGATGGAAAAAAACCTCGACGTGGCCGGAGCCGGCATCGTTGGTATTGGCATCGTCCACTGCCATCGGGCGACCGGCGACGCTGTTGCCAGCAGCCAAGGCAAGCATGGAAAAAAGTATCGGAGCAAACGCTTTGGAGAGGTATGTCATGTACGTCACGTAAAAATGGGCAACAAAAGAACCTTCGGGATTAAATCGCCAATTTCGATTGATCCCGGGAAAATCAGATTTTGTGTTGCACCACAACGACATTTGTTCGACATCCATCGTCCGCAAACCCGCCACTCAAAATTGAGATTCGCGCCAATGGAAAGGCATCAACACGTTAAAAATTATTAGAGTCCACAAAATTACTTTTCAAAAATTGGCGCTTTGCCTACAGACAAGACACGTTTTTCTTCGAAATCCAGCCGCTCAAAATTGATATGTCAAAAACTTTACGGCTTTCTGTGCGGCTTTCTGTTTAAGCTCAAGCACCCGCCCTGTGCCTTAAAACACACCACCCTGACCAGACGCTTGCCGGTGAGTTCCACAATTCCATTCACGTCCGCGCGCGCCGCCGCCGAGGCCGGCATTTCAACCCTGTTGTCGAATACCGCGCCATACAAACTGTGGACGGGAGAAGAAATTGCCGCACTGTGCGCCATCGGCCACCGCACAACCCTGAGCAAAGGCGAGAGCCTGGCCCTGACGGGACAGAAAATGGCCATGGTCTATTTGCTCGAACGCGGCGTTTTTGAAGTGGTCGTGACGCTGGCCAATGGCAGTGATCAGGCCCTGGGTTACCTGCATCCCGGCGCTTTTATCGGGTTGACCCACGCCTTTTCACTGATCCCCCACGAAGAAACCCTGGACTACGTAGCGGAGTCCGACGTCTCCTTGTGGCGCATGCCTGCCGAGAAATTCAAAACCTTGATGCGGGAGCACCACCCAATCGCGGAGACGATTCTGGCCATCCTGTCGACCCGTTTGGGCATGATGGTCGACGCCGTCGCCAACAACTGCCTGCTCGGCGCCGAAGCGCGGGTCGCGCGGTGCCTGCTCAAGTCCCAGCGCGACGCTGAATTCAAGGTCTTGTGGGCCAAATCTTCAACCGCCCAGTTCAACGTCACCCAGGCGCAATTGGCGCGCATGTTGGGTCTGTCACGCCAAAGTGTAGGCACCATCTTGCGCGACTTTGAACAAAAGGGCCTGATCACCATGGGTCGCCAAAAAATCGAACTGCTGAATTCGACCGCGTTGCGGGAGCTGGTCACCGGGCCAATCGCCTCTGGCAACAAATAAGCCGCACTTAAATAAGCCGCACACTTTGAGCGGCCAAGCCATTGCATGGCGATTGCGTCAGGCTGTTGCGGCCAATTTGGTGACGTTTGACAAGCCTGGAAGTGCCACCGCTGACTGACTCCTGATCGCATGACGCGTGCGGCAGTTCAGGCGCTGGGTTCAGACCCTGGGTTCAGGCCCTTAAAATTGGCGATTCAAGAACCCAGCCTCACAGGACCTGACCCCATGTCAATTTTCTCCGCCGTGCAAATGGCCCCGCCCGACCCGATTTTTGGTTTGTCAGCCCAATTTGCCGCCGACCCCAACCCGCAAAAAGCCAACCTCTGCGTCGGTGTGTATTTCGATGACAGCGGCAAGTTGCCCCTGCTCAACTGCGTGCAAGCGGCTGAAAAGGCCATGGTTGCGGCGCCCAAACCGCGCAATTACCTGCCGATGGACGGCATCGCGGCCTATGACGCGGCGGTCAAGTCTCTGGTCTTCGGCGCCACGTCCGAGCCCGTGACATCGGGCCGTGTCGCCACCGTGCAAGCTGTGGGCGGCACTGGCGGACTGAAAATTGGCGCCGATTTCCTGCGCCGCCTCTTGCCCACCGCGAAGGTGTTGATCAGTGACCCGAGTTGGGAAAACCACCGCGCGCTTTTCACCGCCGCCGGTTTTGTGGTGGAGAGTTATCCGTATTTCGACGCCAGTGCCAACGCCGGCCTGGGCGGCGTTGATTTTGCCGGCATGCTGGCGGCGCTCAATGCGGCGCCAGCCGGCGCCATCGTCTTGCTGCACGCCTGCTGCCACAACCCGACGGGTTATGACATCACGCCGGCCCAATGGGACCAGGTCGTCGCCGCCGTCAAAGCCAAAGGGCTCATGCCGTTCCTTGACATGGCCTATCAGGGCTTCGGCTACGGCCTCAAGGAAGACGGCGCCGCGGTGCAGAAGTTTGTTGACGCCGGTTTGACGTTTTTTGTCTCGACCTCGTTCAGCAAGAGTTTCAGCCTGTACGGCGAACGTGTCGGTGCATTGAGTGTGGTGTGCACCACGGCGGAAGAATGCGCGCGCGTGTTGTCACAACTCAAAATCGTCATCCGCACCAATTACAGCAACCCGCCCACACACGGCGGCGCAGTGGTGGCCGCAGTGTTGAACGACCCGCCTTTGCGCGCCATGTGGGAAG
>JANNYX010000083.1:0-4424 GCA_031410295.1 Rhodoferax sp. | reverse complement strand
GCCCGCCTGTCCACCGTGTTCATGGTCAGCATGGCTTTGATGTCGGCCCTGATGCTGTACGTCATCGGCCTGCTGGGGCCGCTGCTGCTGCCGGTCTGCATCGGCGTCTTCGTCGTGTCCTGGATTTTCCAGTTCATCGGCCACAAGATCGAAGGCAAAAAGCCCTCTTTTTTTGAGGACTTGCAATACCTGCTGGTCGGCCCCTTGTTTGTGTTGTCCAAGCTGTTTCTCAAGCTGGGCATCAAGTGGTGAGGCCTTCAGGCCAACCACTTTTCGCAGCGATTGACTCCATTGCCACTTTAGAGAACCCCGTTTTTGGCACTCTATCCAAGAGAGTGCTAATATTCGGGTATGCACCTATCAGGTGTTGAAAAAGGAGTCATTTATGTCTTCAGCCATTCTGTCTTCTGGCGCTTTGGGCGGCAACGCCTTGGCCGTGGCCAACCCTTGGGCCGTGGTGCCTTCGCTTGGCAATCTGGATGCCTACATCACGGCCGCCAACCGCCTGCCCATGCTCACGCTCGAACAGGAGCAGGAGTTTTCGCGCAAGTTCAAGCAGGACAACGATCTGGAGGCTGCCGGTAAGTTAGTCCTGTCGCACTTGCGCCTGGTGGTGTCGATTTCGCGCCAGTATCTGGGCTACGGGCTGCCCCACGGCGATTTGATCCAGGAAGGCAATATCGGCCTGATGAAGGCGGTGAAACGCTTTGACCCGGACCAGGGCGTGCGCCTGGTGAGCTACGCCATGCACTGGATCAAGGCCGAAATCCACGAATACATCCTGAAGAACTGGCGCATGGTCAAGGTGGCCACCACCAAGGCCCAGCGCAAGCTGTTTTTCAACCTGCGCTCGATGAAACAGCGCTACAAGGCCGATGACGCTGCGCTGGACTCGAACCCTCTGGCCGAAGGCCTGAGCGACAACGCCAACAGCCACATCGGCACGCACCGGGAGACCCTGAGCGAAGGCCAGATCGACGCCATGGCGCGAACGCTCAAAGTCAAGCGCGAAGAGGTGATCGAGATGGAAACACGCCTCTCGGGCGGCGACGTCCTGCTTGACCCGAGCCCGAACGACGATGGTGACGAGGCCTATGGTCCGATCACTTACCTCACTGATAGCGCACACGAACCCACCGCCCTGCTGGAATCTCACCAGCGTGACGTGTTGGCCAGTGACGGCATTGCCAGCGCCCTGGAAGCGCTGGACCCGCGAAGCCGCCGCATTGTTGAAGAGCGCTGGCTCAAGGTGAACGACGACAGCTCCGGTGGCATGACCCTGCATGAACTCGCCGCCGAATACGGTGTAAGTGCGGAACGCATCCGCCAGATCGAGTCTGCCGCCATGAAAAAAATGAAAAAGACCCTGGCTGAATTTGCCTGATGCTGTTATTTATATAGCAAACAATGCTTATTATTAGACGGCCTTAGCCTTGTTTTTTCAATAGGTTTTGAAAAAGGCCGCTGCAGGGATCCAAAAAGGCCGTTGCATTGGCCTTTTTTGTTTGTTGACGGTAGCCGTGAGCGTCAAGCCTGCTTCAAAAGTACCGCAATATCCGAGGCCAATGATTTCGCGCCGCTGCCGTACCGCGTGTACAGCCGCAATTGCCCGCGCGTGTCATAGACAAAACTGCCGGCTGAGTGGTCCATGGTGTAGCTGGTGGGTGTTTTGCCGTCGACCTTCTTGTAATAGATCTTGAAGCTCTTGGCCAAATCGGGCAAGGCATCGGGTGTCGGGATCAAGGCTAGAAATGTCGGGTCAAAGTTGGCCATGTAGGCCTTCAACACGTCGGGCGTGTCACGCGCCGGGTCGACCGTGATGAACAGCGCTTGCAGTTTGTCGCCATCTTTGCCCAGCAGTTTTTTCACGTCAACGAGTTCGGCCATCGAGGTTGGGCAGAAGTCTGGGCACTGGGTGTAACCAAAGAACACCACCACCACTTTGCCGGCAAAATCCCTGATGCTTCTGGGCTGCCCGTTGTGGTCTTTAAGCGTGACATCTTTGGCGTAGTCGGCACCCGTGACGTCAATGGAGACAAACGAGGGCTTGTTGTCCGAACACGCACTTGTCAGCAAGCCAGAAGCGGCTAAGGCCGACATATATATTGAATAGTTTGCTATATTTAATATAGCTTCTCTTCGGTTCATGATGGGATTCATCCCTTCGAATCTGGGCACTTGCAACACCGCTTAGAACACATAGTGGTCCACCAAAAAAGCGGCAAACAGCACACTCAGGTGAATCAGTGAAAAGCGGAAGGTCTTGCGTGCCAGGGCGTCCGAATAATTGCGCCACAGGGCAATCGCGTAGCCGCAAAAACCAATGCTCACGGCTACCGCCACGGCCAGGTAAATCCACGAACTCATCCCATAGAGGAACGGCAGCAGGCAGGCGGCAAACAGGATGAAGGTGTAGAGCACGATCTGCAACCGTGTGAACGCGCTGCCATGGGTCACGGGCAACATTGGCAGGCCGGATTTTCGGTAGTCTTCCACGCGGTACAACGCCAGCGCCCAGAAATGCGGCGGCGTCCACAGGAAGATGATCAGGAACAATATCAGCGCCTCGGGGCCAACTTCGCCCGTCATCGCGGCCCAACCCAGTACCGGCGGCATGGCGCCTGAAGCACCGCCAATCACGATGTTCTGCGGCGTGAGCGGTTTCAGGATAACCGTGTACACCACGGCGTACCCGACGAAGGTGGCAAAGGTGAGCCACATCGTCAGCGGATTGACCCAAAAATACAGGAGCGCAGAGCCCAGGGCGCACAAAGCTGCGGAAAAGAGGCCCGTTTGCACATCACTCAACTCACCCTTGGCGGTGGGGCGCCAGGCGGTGCGTTTCATTTTGGCATCGATGCCTTTTTCAACCAGGCAGTTGAACGCCGCCGCCGCGCCGGCCACCAGCCAGATGCCGAAACAGGCGATCGCCGCGAGTTTGAGTTCAGCCAGAGCGGGCAGGCCCGGCACCGCCAGCACCATGCCGATCAGCGCGCAAAACACGATGAGCTGGATCACCCGCGGCTTGGTCAGCGCGTTGTATTGCGCGATCAAGGTGCGCCAGGACGGCTTGGTCAGGGCCTGCGCGCCGCTCATGCCGCCACTCCCCAATCGATGCGCGCAGACGAGCCGGTGGATGCCTTGCGGGCCGGCGCCTGGCAGGCGACCCAGGTCAGCACAACGACCAGTGCCGCCGCCCCGCCGGTGTGCAGCACCGCTGCCAGCAATGGCCAACCCAGCACCACATTGGCCAGGCCGGTCGCTGCCTGCAGGCCCAACAGGCCCGCCAGACCGTGGGCAGCCTTGCGCAGCACCGGGTGACGACTCAATTGCCAGGCCAGCACGCCCAATACCACCAACACCACCAGGGCGAACATGCGGTGGGTGAAGTGGATCGCCGTCAGCGCCGCAAAGGCGATGTGATCGCCGCCGGCCGTGCGCCCGAGCGGACGCCAGAATTCAAAGCCCTGGCTGAAGTCCATTGACGGCCAGAAACTGCCCTGGCAGCGCGGGAAATCGCTACAGGCCAATACCGCGTAGTTGGTGCTGACCCAACCGCCCAGCGCCACCTGCACAGCCAGCGCGCCAAAACCGAGCCACAGCAGCCAGGTCGTGGCTTTGGGCAAAGGCAAGTCGCCCCGGCCCGGGTTTGACAATGCGGCGTGTGTACCCTTGCGACCAGCGCGCGCAACCTGCACTGTCAACAGCGCCAACAGCACCAACCCACCGAGCAGATGCAGGGTGACAATGGCGGGAAAGAGTTTCATCGTCACCGTCAACGCGCCAAATGCGCCCTGGATACAGACCCACACCAGGCTGGCCAGCGCCCACCAGCGCAGTTCGTAAAGGCTGGCTTCTTCAGCGGCGGTGCTGTCGCGGCCTAGTCTGCCAATACCCGTGCGCCCGATCGTCCACGCAAAAACCGCCAGCAACAGGATCAAGGCGCCCACACCCGTGGCCAGGTAGCGGTGGATCATCTCGATCCAGGCTTTGCGCTGGGTCACCGGTCCGTCGGGCAGGGCGGTTTGCGCCGCCTGAATGCTCATGTCCGCGCCCGAGGGGCTGGCGCTGCCGTAACAACCTGGCCAGTCCGGGCAGCCCAGACCGGAGTCAGTCAAGCGGGTGAATGCGCCGAACAGGACCAAATCAAAAGTCAGGAACAGTGTCAGCAATGTCAACGCCTGAACCTTGCCTGCGCGTGAGCCCTGCCGGTGCCGCCAGCTGACCCAGGCCAGTGGCGCCAGCGCCAGCGCCAGGCCGGCCAGCAGCATGGGCGCCAGCGGTGCGAGGTTGTAGAGCGCCGGGGTTGACAGGGTGGTTGGCACAGGGTTTACCTCAGCGACCGGCGGCGTCCCAAGAGGCCGAGGCGCGAAGCAAACGCTCGATGTCCTTCTTGGCCCGGGCGGCGGCGGCCAGTTCCAGGC
>JANNYX010000082.1:0-6000 GCA_031410295.1 Rhodoferax sp. | reverse complement strand
CCACCGGGTCGATCACATTGCCCTCGGACTTGCTCATCTTTTTGCCCTCAGAATCGCGCACCATGCCGTGGATGTAAACGGTTTTGAAGGGCACCAGGCCCTCGGGCCTTTCTTTGGTTGCGGTGAAGTGCGTCGTCATCATGATCATCCGGGCGACCCAGAAGAAGATGATTTCATAACCGGTGACGAGCACGCTCGACGGCAAATAAAGATTGGCATCTTCCGTTTGTTTTGGCCAACCCATGGTTGAAAAAGGAACCAAGGCCGATGAATACCAGGTATCGAGCACGTCTTCATCACGCCGCAATGTCTTGCCAGGGGCTTTGAGTTGGGCTTCTGTCTCGTCCCGCGCAACGATGACGTTGCCTTGCTCGTCGTACCAGGCCGGAATCTGGTGGCCCCACCACAACTGGCGGCTGATGCACCAGTCCTGGATGTTGTTCATCCACTGGTTGTAGGTGTTGACCCAGTTTTCAGGCACGAACTTGACTTCGCCGGATTGCACTGCGTCAATCGCTTTTTGCGCGATGGATTTATCGGTTGGGTCTTGCGGGCTCACTTTGCTTAAGGCCACGAACCATTGGTCGGTCAGCATTGGCTCGACCACCTGCCCGGTGCGGCCGCACACCGGCACCATGCTCTTGTGCGGCACGGCCTTTTGCAGGAAGTGTTGCGCTTCGAGATCTTTCAACACCGCTTTGCGGCAGACATACCGGTCCATGCCTCGATAGGCCTTGGGCCCGTTCTGGTTGATCTTGGCGTCCAGCGTGAAGATGGTGATCATCGGCAGGTTGTGGCGCAGGGCACAGGCGTAGTCATTGAAATCGTGGGCGCCAGTGATCTTCACGCAACCGCTGCCAAAGTTGCGGTCGACAAAATCATCGGCGATCACCGGTATCTGGCGGTCGCACAAAGGCAAATCCACCATTTTGCCGACCAGGTGCTGGTAACGTTCGTCGTCGGGATGCACCGCCAAGGCGCCGTCGGCCAGCATGGTTTCCGGCCTCGTCGTGGCAATGTTCAGGCCCTTGATCATCGAGCCGTCAAACGCCTTTTGCGGGCCGTCCGAGAATGGGTACTCGATGTGCCACATGTGGCCATCGCGTTCTTCACTTTCCACTTCTAGATCGCTGACCGCGCTTTGCAGGACCGGGTCCCAGTTCACCAGGCGTTTGCCGCGGTAAATCAGGCCTTGTTCGTAGAGCCGAACGAAGGTTTCAGTGACGGTCTGGGACAGGTTCTGGTCCATGGTGAAATATTCGCGTCTCCAGTCCACACTGGCGCCCAGGCGGCGCATTTGTGTGGTGATCGTTGCCCCGCTCATTTCCTTCCATTCCCACACCCGGGCGACGAAATTCTTGCGCGCCTCAGCGGGTGTCGGGCCCATCTCGTGACGGCTGATGTTTTGCGCCTGCAGTTGCCGCTCTACTACAATTTGTGTAGCAATTCCAGCATGGTCTGTGCCGGGAATCCAGGCCGTGTTGTGCCCCATCATGCGGTGGTAACGCGTCAGGCTGTCCATGATGGTCTGGTTGAACGCGTGACCCATGTGCAGGGTGCCGGTGATATTGGGCGGCGGCAACTGGATGGCAAACGAAGGCGCCCCGTCCCGGGCTTTGCCGGTGCCGCGGAAACCTGCGCTGGCGTATCCGCGGCGCTCCCATTCCGGGCCCCAATGTGCTTCGAGGCTCTCGGGCTCAAAGGATTTGGAGAGGCTTTGCAGAGCTGGCTGGTGCAATGTTTCGGTCATGGTGGGAAATCTGGAAACTCGGTGGTCAGGGCAGGCACGAAAGCCGGAAACAAAAACGGCACCCCGCAGGATGCCGTGTTGGAGAGGGCGGCCGAAACGCCGATTTTATTCGACGCCGCGTCAAAGGCCGGCTATAAACCGTCCTGGCCTGATTTCTGCCTCAATTTCAGATCAGATTCCGGCAATTACTTGGCCGGCTGTTTGGTCAATTCCCGCCCCAGCAGCGCGCCGCCGGCAGCCCCTGCCGCCATGCCGATGGTGCTGCCGCCCGTCATCACGGAGCCGACGACACCGCCAACGATGGCACCCGACGCGATGCCAATCTCCTGGCGGCTCGGCGGTGACGAGCAGGCCATCAAGCCCAGCGCCACAACAGCCAGCTGAGCGGCCAGAGCCAGCGCCGACATACGCACAATTTGAATCATGGAAACCTCCGAATTGAATTTGGGCGCAAGTATCCTATTTTTTCCATAGGTTTACCCAAGATCTCCTGTAAATCAACGTAACAGTGGCGGGTGAGCTACCAGAGTGATAGCGCCTCGCAATTATTTGACGTTCCTAACTCGATGTGGCGCGGGCCGCCCGGATGCATTCCTCAAGCACCTGCGTGTCACCAATCTGGTTGGCCAGCAGCAAGATCAGACGCGCGTTTAAAAGCGCGGATTGTTCTGCGCTCAAGCCTTGGTGCGCGTCAAGCAATTGTTCGTAAAACCGGTCGGCGTCTTCAAACTGCGAGTCTGTTTTCATGGGGCGATTTCAATGCTTCAGGGCCGCTGGCGTCCTTTGCGCCATGGCCAGTGAGGTTTGCAGCACCTGCGACAAGCGGGCATTTATGGCGCTGCCCGTTGCCGCCAAATAACCGTCTGGCCGAATCACGGCCCAGCCTTTATCACCGTGACGGGTAATTTTGGCGGCAATTTTGAGATGACCGAAGCAGTCATATACATGCTCCCGCGCCTGTGCAAAATGCGGCAGACGCACCACCTGCACGATTCGAACAGGAACCAGCCGGGCGAGCTGGCTCAGCTTTTGCATTTCCACCACTTTCAGATGTCCAAACACCAGCAGCAATCTGTGGCCGTTGGCCCAGTTCAGCAGGTCGTTGAGCGTGCCCAGCGGCTCGCCCGCTTTGCGCCAGCCAAAGCGGACATTCGGCATGGACGTGCCACATCCGGCTTCACAAATGCTGGAGCGGGAATAGGCATTGGCCACCGCCATGCGTCCGGTATTGATCAGCGCCCGCCCAAATGGGTACTCTTTGGCCAAACCGATCGCGGCACTTCGGAAAATGCGCTCCAGGCCTTCTGGCGCACGCAGGAAGCGCGCGGTGCGGTTGGTGACGAGCACGTTTTCCTGGGCCGCTTCGAGCCTCTCGTCGTTGTAGCTGTCCAGCAATGCCGGCGGCGCCTGGCGCCGTACCACGCAGGCGAGTTTCCAGGCCAGGTTGTCGGCATCACTGACGCCGGTGTTACCGCCGCGGGCACCGAAAGGACTCACGACTTTGGCGGTGTCGCCGATGAAAAAAACGCAGCCCACACGCAATTGGTCCAGGCAGACGCTGCGGTAGGCATACGGGCCCACCCAGACGATTTCAACCGCCACGTCAGCGCCAAACTGGCGTTGCAGGCGCGCCCGCACCACGTCCTCGCGGCTTACGTAAGCGGGGTCGGCATTGGGGGCCATCTGGTAATCAATGCGCCAGACTTCGTCGGCCATCTTGTGTTGCCACACAGCGCGGTTTTCATTGAAGGGCGCTTCGATCCAGGTATGGCGCTCGGTCGGCGGGTGTTTGGGAAAACGCACATCGGCGATACACCAGCGGTCGTCGCCCTTTTTGGTTTGCATCGTGGCGCCGGTCCATTGGTAAAACGGGCTGTGCGACCCGGTGGCATCGATCACGTGGTCAGCCTGGAGCTGGTAGTCGCCTTCGGGAGTCTCGACGGTCAATGTGGCGCTGGCCCCGCTTTGCTCAAACCCAATCACGCGGGACTGCCAGCGCAAATCCACGTGCCCCAATTGCAAGGTGCGTTCGACCAGAAATCCTTCAATGTAGAACTGCTGGATGTTGATGAACGCAGGCTGCGCGGAGAGGTTGTTGAGCCCCTGCTGGCTCAAGTCAAACGAATACACCTCGTCGCTGCCGGCGAAAGTGCGCCCCACACTCCACTGGGTTCCCTTGGCGGCAATGCGATCATAAATGCCGAGTTTGTGGAAAATTTCCAGCGACTTCTGCGTGTAACAGATGCCGCGGGAGGAGGCCCCTTTCACGCCAACGGTATTGTCCTCATCCAACAGCACGGCGGCCACCCCCAGCCGCGCCAGGCAACACGCCAACGTGAGACCGGTGATGCCGCCGCCGACGATGACGATGGGATGGAGTGACGCCTGACCCGATCGAAGTTCAGGAGGCGCCACAAACGGGTATTGCGGCAACACATAGGCCGTGCCCTGGGTGAATTCGTAGCCATTGGTGAAATCGACCTGGCGGTACGCAGCCGGCTGCGATGCGCCAAAGTTGCCGCCGCGCAGTCCCGGCTTGTCGTTCAAGGCGTGGTCACCCGCGTCACGCCTTAACCGGCTCCACCAAATCCGGCCGGTCGTTGTGTTGCGGTTTCAGAGGTGCGGTGTCGCGTCCGGCGGCACGGTCGGCGCGCCACTGAACTTTGCGTGCCGTCCATTCGCCAAGTTGCTTGTGCGCCGTTTTGCTCTCCTGCAACATCTGGAATTCGTCGGCCAATTGCGCTGTGAGTTCCAGCCGGATGCCGTTTGGGTCGAAAAAGTAGATGCTCTTGAAAATGTGATGGTCAACAACACCGATCACCTCCTGGTTGCGAGCCTCCAGCCGGGTCTTCATGTCGATCAGTGCCTGCACGCTGTCGACGCGAAACGAGATGTGGTTGACCCAGGCGGGTGTATTGGGCGAGGGTAATGCGCCGACATCGTCGCCGAGGTCAAAAAAGGCGATGAAGGAACCGTCCTGAAGGCGGAAAAACAGGTGCGTGTAAGGACAATATTCACCGGTGCTGGGTACGATGTCACTTTGGATGATGTGGTACAGCGGCAGGCCCAGAATGTCTTCGTAAAAATGCCGTGTCGCTTCGGCGTCCACGCAGCGGTAGGCGAAGTGGTGCAACTGGTGGATCGGTGCCGGCGGCGGCAAATTTGCAGCAGTGGGCGCAGCGCTTTGAATCATTTTTGTGGGATCGTTTTTCAAGACCGCGGACATGGCATTCTCCTGGCTGCTTCAAAGACAAATCATTGCCCGGATTCTCCTACGAATTGGCAGTTCCATTGAAATTCACGCACTGTTGGACTCAGCCAGGTTTTAATATATTTTGCGCATCGAAATCGTAAAATTAATAGTTAGACTCGATTTAACGCATTGAATCACTCAATTGGACGGTGCCCTTCGACTGAAACGCCCTGGCGTCGCTGGCGGGCGACCTGAAATAGTCCACTTCGTTCGATAATCAGGATTTGCCGGGCAGTCCCGGGGAGCCCTTTCCATTTGCCGCATGTTGTTTGTCATTTCTCCCGCCAAATCCCTGGACTACGAAACCCCTGCGCTGCACCTGCCGCACACGCAGCCGCTCTTCGTGAAACAGGCTGAACCGCTGGTCAAGGCCTTGCGCAAAAAATCGTGGCGCCAAGTATCGAAGTTGATGGACCTGAGCCGCAACCTGTCTGAACTCAATGTGGCGCGCTACCAGGCCTGGACGCCCGAATTCACGCCGCACAATTCCAAGCAGTGCGTGCTGGCTTTTGATGGCGACGTCTACGACGGCCTGGGCGCGAAGACGCTCAGCGACGGCGACCTGGCCTGGGCGCAACAACACCTGTGTATTTTGAGCGGCCTTTACGGCGTCTTGCGGCCGCTGGATTTGATGCAGGCCTACCGTCTGGAAATGGGCACGTCGCTCAAGGTCGGACGCCCGCACAATCTCTACCAATACTGGAGCAAGACCATCGCACCCTATTTGAACCAGCGGCTGGACGCTGACACGGCAAAGCTGGGCACAACAGTTGACGCAAAAGTGCTGGTGAACCTGGCGTCGCAGGAATACTTCCGTTCTGTCAACACCCAACTGCTTAAGGCCCGCGTGGTCGAATGTGTGTTTGAGGACTTGAGCGGCGATGCTAGCAAAGGCGGCTACAAGGTGCTGAGTATTATTGCCAAGAAAGCGCGCGGCAACATGGCGCGGTTAGCCAACAAGGAGAGCATAGACAGTGATGACGGGTTGAAGGGATTC
>JANNYX010000081.1:0-1913 GCA_031410295.1 Rhodoferax sp. | reverse complement strand
ACATGGTGCAGATTTGGAACAAGATCATGCAGGAGCAGGACATGCTCAAGAAACCGATTGATCCGTCCAAACTGATTTACAAGTGACATTGAACCCACCGTACCTGGTAGAGCCCGGCAGGGGTCTGTCCCACGCCACCCCTGTGCTGGCCGTCACCGGGCTGGACTACACCGTGGGCGCTCTGAACATCCTGAAGGGCATCTCGCTGGCCGTGCACGAGAAGGAGTTCGTCTGCATTGTCGGCGCATCCGGCTGTGGCAAGACCACCTTGCTGCGTTTGCTGGCCGGGTTGATCACGCCCACCACGGGCCGTGTCGAGTACCGGGGCCGCCAGGTCACCGGGCCCGAACCCGAGCTGGCGATGGTGTTTCAGGACTACGGCAAGGCATTGTTGCCGTGGCGCACAGTGGCGGGCAACGTGGCGCTGGCGCTGGAGGCGCGGCGGGTCCCGAAGGACGAACGCGCGCCCATCATCCGGCAATTGCTGGAGCGCGTGGGCCTGGACGGGCGGGCCGATGCCTATCCTGTGCAGTTGTCGGGTGGCATGCAGCAGCGCGTCCAGATTGCGCGCTGCATGGCGCAGGCGCCTCAGGTGCTGCTCATGGATGAGCCCTTCGGCGCGCTGGACGCCATGACGCGCCAGACCCTCCAGGACGAGGTGGCGCGGCTGTGTTCGGACGTGGGTGTGACAGTCGTCTTCATCACGCACGACCTGGAAGAAGCCATCTACCTGGGCGATCGCGTGATTTCGATGGACAAACACCCGGGTCGCCTGAGCGAGACACTGGAGATCGCGCTGGAGCGTCCGCGCAACCAGCTCACCACGCGGGAGGATGCCCGCTTCCTGGCTTACCGCCACCATCTGTTCAACCTGCTGCCTCCAGGCCACTGACCATGCAACGCGTCATCAAGGGCCTGTTGCTGCCAGCCACCCTGCTTTTGTTCTGGGAACTGTCGGCGCGTTCGGGCTTCCTCAAGGCCGAGAGCCTGTCCTATCCCAGCGCGGTTTTCCGCGCTGCCATTGGCATCGTTGCAGACGGCAGCCTGTTCAAGTCGGCGCTGGAGACGTTCAGCGCCGCCGTCGGTGGGCTGGCGGTGGGCGCCGCCGCCGGCATTCTGGTGGGCGTTGCCTTCGGGCTGATGCGCACACTGGCCGGTCTGATGCGCGTCTCCGTCGAATCCCTGAGACCGGTTCCTTCTGTCGCCCTTATTCCGCTGGCGTTGCTGATTCATGGGTATGGCTTCAACATGGAAAGCAGCATCGTCGCATTCTCCTGTTTCTGGCCACTGTTGATCATCACTGAAAGCGCCGTGCGCGGCATCGAACCCAGGTTGCTCGAGGTGTCGCGCGTCCTCAAGTTCGGTCCAATGGACCGTATTTTGAAAATCGTGCTGCCTGCGGCGCTGCCACGCATTTTTGTGGGCATGCGGCTGGCGGCCGCCGTGTCGCTGGTGGTTGCCGTCACCGTTGAGATTACTGCCAATCCGATGGGACTGGGTTATGCGCTCATCGTGGCGCAGGAAAGCATGCGGCCGGACCGGATGTTCGCGTTCATTGCCTGGATCGGCCTGATTGGCTGGGCGCTCAATGCCTCGCTGCTGCGCGCACAGCAGCGCTGGTTCGGGAAAATGGGCAACTGGGCGGAGCAGTCGCCATGAAAAAATCCGGCACAACGCTTGGCATAGGGATGTGGCTGGGAAGCCTGGGTGTTGTCGCACTGCTGGTCGGCGTTTGGCAACTTGCCGCGCAGGCAGAGCTGATCTCGCCGGTGTTTTTCCCGGCGCCCCTGCGCAGTTTCGAGTCGCTGTGGGAACAGATGGCCAGCGCCGATTTCTGGAGCGCATTCCGCCAGACGCTCGCGCGCATGGCCATTGGTTTTGTCATCGCGTCTGTCTCGGGTGTGGCATTGGGC
>JANNYX010000080.1:0-4363 GCA_031410295.1 Rhodoferax sp. | reverse complement strand
GACGCGCGAACCCTTGAACAGCCGCGGTATCTGGGTGACCTGCTCGAAGGTCTTGGTCTGCGGGAAGTTGTAGCCCATCGGGTCCTTCCACGGGCCGTTGACCAGGTAACCCAGCAGCAGGATGGCCACATACACCAGCATCAAACTCACCAGGATTTCATTGGCGTTGAACTTGTCGCGCAACAAAGCCGTGATCCCGGCCCACACCATACCGCCCAGGATGCCGGCCAAAATCACCGGCACGACGATCCAGCCGCCGGTGGTTTTGCTGGCCATCAAGGCGACACCACCGGCGAATATTGCGCCCAAGATGTATTGGCCTTCTGCGCCGATGTTCCAGACATTGGAGCGGAAACACACTGCCAGGCCCAGCGCAATCAGCAGAAGCGGCGTGGCTTTGACGAGCAACTCGCCCAGCGCGTAGCCACTTTTGATCGGCAGCCAGAAAAACATCTCCAGCCCCTTGATCGGGTCTTTGCCCAGGGCGATGAACAACACCACTCCGATGACGACCGTGATCACCAGCGCCAATAATGGCGAGCCGTAACTCCAAACCGCCGACGGCTCGGGCCGGGCTTCGAGTTTGATCCCGAACTTAGCCATCTATACCTTGCGCAGCGAACCCCGATCGAACTGAGCTTGTTGAAGTGCTGGCACCTGCCTCTACAGGCTCGGCCCGAACCGGCGGCGAATTCCACAAACCACTCATCCATTCACCGATTTTTTCAACCGTCGCATCGGCAACGCGTACCGACGGGCTCAGCCGCCCAAGCGCGATCACATGCAGACGGTCGCTGACTTCAAACAACTCGTCGAGCTCTTCACTGACCACCAGCACGGCGCAACCAGCGTCGCGCAGCGCCAGAATCGCCCCGCGGATTTGCGCCGATGCCCCCACATCCACTCCCCAGGTTGGTTGCGAGACGATCAGCAGTTTGGGTTTGGCGTCAATCTCGCGCCCGACGATGAATTTCTGCAGATTGCCACCCGACAGCGACCGCGCGGCCGACTGCGGCCCACCCGCCTTGACATTGAACTGGCGGATCACCTCGGCTGCCTGGGCCTGCAACTGCCGCACCTTGATCCAACCGACACCGAGTCGCCCCTTCGAAATCGCCTCATTGCGTGTCAACAGCAGGTTGTGCGCCAGCGAGAGTGTGGGCACGGCGCCGCGGCCCAGGCGCTCCTCGGGCACAAAGTGCAGGCCAAGCTCGCGCCGTGCGTCGGGATTCATCGCCGCGATGTCGACGCCGCCCATTTGCAGCGACGCGGCTGGCGCGCGCACGTCTTCACCCGAGAGCGCATACAACAACTCGCGCTGCCCATTGCCCGACACCCCGGCAATGCCGACCACCTCGCCGGCGCGCACCTTGAGGCTGATGGCGTCCAGGTCCACGCCAAACTGGTCCCCGCGCGCAAGACTCAGGCCTTGCACCTGCAACACCAGCGCGCCGGGTTTCTGTTCACGGTGCACCAGCTGCGGCGGCTCGGCGCCAATCATCAGGCGCGAGAGCGAGGCGTTGGATTCTTCGGCCGGGTTGCACACGCCCGTGACTTTGCCGCCGCGCAGCACCGTGCAGGCGTTGCACAACGCGCGGATTTCATGCAGCTTGTGGCTGATGTAGAGGATGCTGCAGCCCTCGGCGGCGAGTTTTTTCAGCACTACAAAAAGTTTCTCGACGGCCTGCGGCGTCAACACCGAGGTGGGTTCGTCCAAAATCAACAACTGCGGATGGGTCAAGAGCGCACGGATGATCTCCACCCGCTGCATCTCGCCCACACCGAGTGTGTGCACCGGGCGCGCCGGGTCGATGTCCAGCCCGTATTGCGCCGCCTTGGCGGTGATGGACTGCGTCACCGCCGCCAGGCTCAGGGACTTGTCGAGCCCGAGCCAGACGTTTTCGGCCACAGTGATGGTGTCAAACAGGCTGAAATGCTGGAACACCATGCTGATGCCCAGCGCCCGCGCCTCCTGCGGGTTGCGGATATGCACCACTTTGCCGTTGAACGCCACGCTGCCCGCATCGGGCTTGACCGAGCCGTAAATGATTTTCATCAACGTCGATTTTCCGGCGCCGTTTTCCCCCAGCACCGCGTGGGTTTCGCCCGGCATCACCACCAGCGACACCTCACTGTTGGCCACCACCGAAGGGTAACGCTTGGTGATGCCTTTGAGCTCAAGGCGGGGCGTGGAAGGCACGGAAGTCATTACGGATGAGGGGTTAAATTGCCTGTCAAAATGCACAAATCATGACGCTGACACCAATTCACTTTATCAGACGCGGCGAGCTTGTCAGGCTGGAGAATGTCCCGCCCACACGCACCCTGCTGGAGGTGCTGCGTGAAGATTTGAAGTGTGTGGGCACCAAAGAGGGCTGCAACGAGGGTGACTGCGGCGCCTGCACGGTGGTGCTGGGCGAAGCGGTTGATGGACAACTTCGCTACACCTCGGTCAACAGCTGCATCCGCTTCGCCCATGCCATCGACGGCAAGGCTTTGTGGACCGTGGAAGACCTGGCCCAGCCGGGCGGCGCCCTGCACCCCGCGCAACAAAGCATGGTTGATTGTTTTGGCTCGCAGTGCGGCTTTTGCACGCCCGGTTTTGTGATGAGCCTGTTTGCCACCTACCAAAACCGGGTCTGCCGGGGTGAGACCGTGACGCGCGAATCGGCGCTGCACGACTTGTCTGGCAACCTGTGCCGCTGCACTGGTTACCGGCCGATTCTGGACGCCGCCCAGGCCATGGCGGCCTTGCCATTGGTTCAACTCGACGAATCTCGGTTGCTATCACAATTAGAGCAAACATCCTATATTATTAGACGGCCTTACGGCGATTTTTCTTATCAACTTCCGAAAACCCTGGCTGAACTGCTCAAAACACGTTCGCAGCACCCCAGGGCGCAAATCGTCGCCGGTGGCACCGACGTCGGGTTGTGGGTCAACAAGCTGCACATGGATTTCGAGCAGGTCATCGACGTCACCCAGGTCGCCGAGTTGCGCCGCATTGATCGTTACCCGCAGCACATCGCGATTGGCGCTGCCGCGTCGCTCAACGATGCCTTTGCCGCATTGGTGCAAGACCGCCCGCAGCTCAAAACCTTTGCCGATCGTTTCGCCGGCCTGCCGGTGCGCAACTCGGGCACGCTGGGCGGCAATGTGGTCAACGGCTCGCCGATTGGCGATTCGATGCCGCTTTTGATGGCGCTGAATTCGAGCATCGTTCTGATGCGCTGGGCCAATGGCAAAGCGGTGCACCGCGAATTGAAACTTGAAGATTTCTACACCGGGTACCGCAAGACGGTCTTGCAGGCCGACGAAGTGCTGGCCTGGATCAAGGTGCCGTTGCCCACCGCGGGCGAATTCTTGCGCGCCTACAAAATCTCCAAACGGTTTGAAGACGACATCTCGGCAGTTTGTCTCGTGATCAAGCTGCAGCTTGAGGCAGGCCATGTAAAGCAGGCGTCCATCGGCGCCGGGGGCGTGGCCGCCACCCCTGCGCGCGCCGTCAAAACCGAAGTGTTTCTGCGCGGCAAAGCTTGGTCGCAAAACGTGGCAAGCGCCGCCCAGGCGGCACTGCGGGCCGAGTTCGCGCCGATCTCCGACATGCGTGCCAGCGGCAGCTACCGCAGCCAGGTGTTGGGTAATTTACTGCAGCGCTTCTGGCTTGAAAGCCAGGGCGCGACTGGCATCAACCTCGAGACGCCCGAATCGCTGGACGAGGTGGCAGCGTGAACGCAGCCAAAGGGGACGGCCTTCAAACAGCAATGGGTGGCAGTGCCGACGCATCCAACGGCGGCACCCGGGCGGCAATCGCAAGCGGCACCCGTGCCGAAATCGGACGCGGCACCCGTGCCGCGGGCCGCTCCATACCGCATGAAAGCGCCGCTGCGCAGGTGCAAGGCAGCGCCACCTACATCGACGACATCGCCGAGATCAGTGGCACCTTGTTTGCCGCGCCGATCCTGTCCGACGTCGCCCACGGCAAGCTGCTGGGCATCGACGCGGCCGCGGCGCTGGCCATGCCCGGTGTGCGCGGCGTCGTGCTGGCCGGTGACGTTCCGGGCCATCCGCATCTGGCCTCCTTCATTGGCGACGAGCCGATTTTTGCCATCGACAGCGTGCAGCACATCGGCCAGGTGCTGGGGCTGGTGATTGCAGACGACGCGATGCAAGCCCGCAAGGCGGCACGCAAGGTCAAGCTGCGCATCGAAACCCTGCCCGCGGTGCTCACGGTGAAGGACGCGTTGAAGGCGCAGAACTACGTGTTGCCACCGGTGTTTGTCAAACGGGGTGATGCCACAGCAGCTCTGGCGCGCGCCCCGCACACCCTCTCGGGCACGCTCGAAGTGGGTGGCCAGGAGCA
>JANNYX010000079.1:0-8665 GCA_031410295.1 Rhodoferax sp. | reverse complement strand
GAGTCCTCGCCAGAGTTATGGTGTACATCATGATTGACTTGGCGTCCAGGTGCGTCGCGGCGACTTCGGAACCTTCATACTTTTTGTTCATGTTGTTCTCGATGGTCTCGGCGTTCCAGCTGTTGGGCGGGCCGGAGAGGTCCTTGATGACGGCGTCGCGGTTCCACTGGATGCCTCCATCTTTCGGGTTCTGGTGCTCGTGGATCATGCCCAGGGCATGGCCGAACTCGTGCAGCACGACGCGGCGAAGCTCATCATCGCCGGAGGCCGGCGTGAGCCAGCCGTAGTTCATGGTTGGCTGCGGTTCGGGGATCTGGCGGCACATGGCGCCCAGGTAGGACCAGGAACCCCGCCCTTCCATGAAGGCAATGCGGATGTCGGTGGCGCCGCTGTTGCGAAAATCGAAACTCAGGTTGGCCAGCTTGGTCCACTCTTCGGCCACCGCCTGCACACGCTGGCGCAATTCAGGCGCGCCTTCGAGGAAACGCAATGTGATCACGCTGCCCACCGACCACTTGGCGGACAACAAGAGCGCGCCCTTGTGGCCGCTGAGACGCTTTTTATCCTCGGCGGTCAGAGCGCCGGCAGTCAGGCAACTGCAGTAGTGTTGTTGGTTTGTTGACATGGACGATTCCTTTCACTGGTTTCAGTGGCTAGGGTTTGGCTGCAACCGGGGTGGCAGGTGATTCAGACGTCCCGGCCATACTTGTTGAATAAAACGTGCAGGACGCGGTGACGACAAAGAGCGAGTCCAGACGGCTGCGCAACTGGGACTCAAACGCCGGATCGCCGGGCGTTGCCGCCGGCAGCTTTCGGTAGGCTTCAAGTTCGAGTTCGATCTTGGCCGACAGCTTGTTGAGCATGTCCTGCGTATCCTGCGGCGTGTCGGCATTGGCCTTGAAAGTTTGCTGCAAGGGGTTGGCCAGGCCGGCCAGGCCGGCGGAAAATGCCGCGCATTGCGGACAGGTGGCCACCGTGCCGATCACACCCATCAGACCGCCGGCCGTGGAAATCCATTCGGCCCGGCTGACCTGTCGCTCGAGTTTGCGGCGCAGGGTGCCAAAGCGCCCCTCGCAGGTTGACAGCAGCTTGAAGGCGGCGTCCTCTTCCTTCGCCGCGCGTGCGGTTTGGTCAGCGATGACACTTTCGGGGCTGACTGGCGCCGCCATCACGCCGGGCGGCAGCGGCAAGGCTGGTGGCTTTCGCGCCGCCGTGATGGACTGCAGCACGCCAGCGCGGTCGAAGGACTGGGCTTCGGTTGGATGGACGGTCAAAAGAACCATGGCGGCTGCCCACAGAATCGCAGATCGGTGCATCACATCACTCCTCTTTCTACCTGTTTACCGCCAAACAGTACCACAGGGTTTGCGCCAATTCAAGCCCGAAATACGCTGGACCCCTTTGTCTTTCGAGTGTAGTGATGGTGGCCGCAAAGTTCTATTCCTGCCTCCCCAATTTTGGGGATAAATGCATGTCGGCTGTCAGGAACCCTGACAATTGCGCGCTTCAAATGATCGGTTGCAGCCAAACCGGGGGAGCGGTTCCACATTCAAATGACGCACCAAAAGGCGCAGGGCACTGCCGCGGGTGGCGTTGCCGGTGCCAGCATTGTGAAATAAGCCGTCGTGCCTCGACGCGACGTTACGCGCTGGCGAAGGCTTGTCACACGGCGTCGCGGATGTCGGCCACAGGATTGTTGCCAAAATCCGGGCGGCCCAGGTACGCCAGCAGCTTCAGGGCGCAGTCTGCAGGGCTGCTGAGCTGGCCTTTTGCCTTGAGGTCGAGGAAGCGGCCACGGTCTGCGAACGCCGCCGCGTCGGCGCCGCGCAGGCGCCCCTGCATGTCGGTGTCGATGACGCCCGGCGCCATCGAGCAGACCCTCGCGCCATTCGGTTTTGCGGCTTCTTCGAGCGCCAGGCAACGCGTGAAATGGTCCATGCCAGCCTTGATGGCGCAATAACTCGCCTGCGATGCCATCGCGCTGCGACCCAGGCCGCTGGAGATGTTGAGGATGCGGCGCATGAGTGGCTGCCCGGCGGGCGTTTTCCAGGATTCAGTGGCGCCAAGAAACGCGCTGCACAGCTGCATCGGCGCTTCCAGCCCAACGCGCAACACCTTGGCAATTTCCGCTGGATCGGACGCGCTCAAAGGTCCAATTTTGGGCAGCAGGGCGGCGTTGTTGATGAGCGTCGCAGTATGGAAACCGCCTGGCGTTGGGCCTTTGCGCAGCAGCCATTGCTTGAGCATGGCGGCGGCTTCAAAGCCATGGTCCAGGTCCAGCGGCCACTGCTCAAGGGCGCAGCCAGCCGCATTGGCGTGTTCTGCAAGTCGCGCGTTCTGCTGACGCGAGATGCACAACAAGACGACATCAGGCTGCGCCAATTGTTGTGCCATGGCGAAACCGAGTCCCCGCGACGCGCCTGTGATGATGTAAAGGTTTTTAAGCATAAGGCCGTCTAATCTATTGAATTGTTTGCTATATAAATTATAGCGTTATTGCAGAAATCAGAAAGCTGCAGGACTGTCGAATTGCTGGGTGTCACCCGTCACCGAATGAGAAAAACAGAGCCTGGCGGCATGCAGCATCAGGCGCCCGCTGGCTTGTGCAATGGCTGGCGGCGCGTACAAGGCATCGCCCAGTATCGGGTGCCCAATGGTCGCCATGTGCAGGCGCAGCTGGTGGGTGCGGCCGGCAAGCGGCTCCAGCTCGACCCGGGTCGCCTTTTGCATTGTCAATTGTTGTCCTTGCGGTGCTTGCCGCCAACGGGTCACACTGGATTTGCCCAGGGCGCGGTCAATTTTTTGCCGCGGCCGGTTCGGCCAGTCCGCTGCAATCGGCAAATCGATGCTGGCCCATTCTTCTGGCGGCAATGGCGAAGCGGTTTGGATGTCACCCGCCACCAGTGCCACATACCGTTTTCGCACCTGGCGCTCTGCAAACGCGGCGCTCAGGCGGCGTTGGCTGTCAAGGCCGCGGGCCATCAGTACCAGCCCGGAGGTGGCCATGTCCAGACGGTGCACGATCAAGGCGTCCGGGAACGCCGCCTGCACCCGTACGCTCAACGAATCCTGCTTGTCGGCGCCGCGGCCTGGCACACACAAAAGGCCGGCCGGTTTGTCCAGCACCAGCAGCGCCGAATCCGCATGCAGCAGCGTGAAACCGCTCGGGCATGGGGTCAAGCCACAGCCTTGACATGGACCAACCGTTGCACCACAGCGACCAACTCATCCATCCCGTTGGGTTTGCGGATCAGCGCATTGGCGCCAGCCGCCATGGCGCCTTGTTCGATCTCAGTGGTGACGTAGCCCGATGCCAGCGCGACCGGCAAATCAGGCCGGATTGTTTTGGCATGGCGCAGCAGATCAATGCCACTGAAACCCGGCATGTTGTAGTCCGTCACCAGCAGGTCAAAGTCTTCGGGCTGCGCCACAAGCGCGTTGACGGCGAGGCGCGGATCGGTGAAGGTGCTAACTTTGTAGCCGCGCCGCGTCAACGCCCGGTTGACCAGAAACACCAGGGCCTGGTCGTCGTCCACAACCATGATGTGGCCGCCCTTGCCAGGGCCTTCGAAAGTCTCATCGGGCTTTGGCACGGGCATCGACGGGGCCATTGCCGCTGCTGGAAACAGCAAGGTGAAAACACTGCCTTGCCCCAGCGCACTGCGCACATGGACCGAGCCTTCGTGCGCGCGCATGATGCCGTGTACCACCGACAAACCCAGGCCAGTGCCCTGGCCAGTCGGCTTGGTGGTGAAGAACGGCTCAAACACGCGTTGCTGCGTGGGCTCGTCCATGCCACCGCCGGAGTCGCTGACTTCAAGGCGCACTTGCGCGTTGATGCAGGCCAGGGAAATATCCAGGCGGCCCTTGCGGTTGCCAATGGCGTGGACGGCGTTGCTGCACAGGTTGAGCAGCGCCTGTTGCACCTGGGTGGCGTCTGCCAACACGCCGGGCGCGGGTGCATCGGCATCGATTCGCAGCTCAATATGCGGCGGCAATCCAATCTTGACGAGCCGGGCGGTTTCATGGACCAGTGGCGCCAGGTGGATGGACACCCGCGACAAAGGTTCTTTGCGGCTGAAGGTGAGGATCTGCTTGACCAGCTCACGCGCCCGCTGGCCGGCTTTTTCGATTTCTTTCAAGCTGACCTGGGCCGCGGAATCAGCGCCGGCATCCAGCCGGGCGAGTTCAACGTTGCCGAGAATGGCGCCCAGAATGTTGTTGAAGTCGTGCGCGATGCCGCCCGCCAGGGTGCCGATGGCCTGCATTTTTTGCGACTCCCGCAATTGCAATTCAAGCGCTTCCTTTTGGGCGATTTGCGCCAAAAGCGGGCTTTGGTCAACCACGGCGCAAATGAAATTGGCGAGCTCGTCAAGCGAATTCTCGATGCGAGCGACGTGCAGGTCGGCCGTCATGGCGGTGTTTGCGCCGATGGCAAACACCACGCCTTCGAGTTTGCTGTTCCCGTTCTCCCTGGCCTCCAGCAGGGCCAGCCGCACCCTTTGAAGGTGATCCGGTGCCACCAGCGGGAACAGAAAATTCAGCGGAGGGTCGCGCTCTTGCGGCCTGAAATGCGCCAGCGCCTGGGCATTGCATTCCAGCACTAGGCTGTTTTCGTCCACCACCAGCAGGGCCAACGGCACGTTGGAGAACAATGTGGCGAAACGCTCAAGCGCACCCTCGGCCATGCGCTGGCTGTAACGCAGGGCTTCGTTTTGCAGTTCGAGTTCGGCCTGCAGTTGCGCCTGAAGTTCCGCCCGAGGTTCCACCCGAAGTTCCGCACCCGCCAAACGTTTTTTTGCCATGCCAAAAAGGCGCTGGACAGGGTTATTTGTTCTTCAGTTTGCCGCGCACCGGCACCGTGGTGGTGACGGTGGGGCGCACCGCGTCGGGTGACACGGGTTTGGGTGGCGACGTGTCTTTTTTCTGCTTTTTCACCATTTTGTTGCTGTTTTGTTGACCTTTGGCCATGATCGACTCCTTGCTGTTGAGGTTGAACGTGCTGCAATGTTACCGGCGAACGACGCTGTCTCCCGGTTCGTAATCTGCGGCCTTGACGGGATTGTTGGCGCTGATGAAGGCGCGCAGCACGTCGGCGTCGACATAACCGGTGTTGACATAACTTGGGTGGTCTGCGATGCGGGGGTAGCCATCGCCGCCGGTAGCCTGGAAATTGTTGACGGTCAGCCGGTAATTTTTTGCCGGATCAATGGGCGCGCCCTTGATGCGCGCGCTGCTGACCGTGGTACCGGTGATCACCAGCTCAACACCGGAAAACTGCCCGAAGGCGCCGGAGCCCACCGACATTTTTGCCGACGCGTTGAGGTAGTCCAACAACTCGCGGCCGCTGAAATCGACCGTAGCGACGGTGTTGCCAAAGGGTTGTACCTTGAGCACATCGCGGTAGGTGATCTTGCCGGCCGGCAATGAATCGCGCACGCCACCGGCGTTCAACACACACACATCGGCGCTGGTGCGTTGCATCATGGCGCGGCACAACAGCACCGCCAGCGCGGCTGGTTTGGCGCGGACCAGGTTGCGGTCGCCATCGAGCTTGGCATCGGCGCTGCCGATCTCCAGACCGAGTTTTTTCTGGCCAAAATCCTGATAGGGCGACAGCAGCGCCAGCATTTCCTGGTCTTCCGCAATTTGAACCGTGTAGGGCTGCTTGCTGGTTTTGCCATCGGCGGCGGGTACTGTTTTCATCAGGTTGACAGGGATCAGCGCGTATTTCACCAGCTTGAATTCGCCATTACGGAACTCAAAATCCGCACGGCCCAGGTATTTGCCCCACTCGTGCGCCTGCACGATCCAGGTGCCGTTTTGCCGCTCGGGTTTGCATTCAGCGCCGGGAACGTATTCGCGGTCGATGACGTTCTCGGCTTTCATGCAGGCCGGGTTTTGTGTGTGGCCACCGACCACCAAATCGAGGCCCTTGACGGCGCGCGCCATCTCCACGTCGCCGGGCGCCTGCGTACCGTGTTCGCCGTTCTGGTAGTGGCCCATGTGGGTGGCGGCGATCACGACGTCAACTTGGGCACGCAGCTCTGGCACGACCTTGCCGGCCTCGGCAACGGCACTGCGGAACTCGACCGTTTTCACGTTGTCGGGGAGCACCATCTTCTTGGTGTCTTCCGTGGTGAGGCCCATGACACCGACCCGCACGCCGCCCAGATTGAATATTTTGTAGGGCTCAAACATGCGCTGGCCGCCCTCGTAGATGTTGGCTGCGAGCATCGGGAATTTGATCAAGTCCCGCTGCATTTTCAGGATCGGCAGTGGTTTGTCGAACTCGTGGTTGCCCACCGCCATGGCATCGTAGCCAAGCAGGTTCATACCCTTGAAATCGGGCACGGCATCTTGCAGATCAGACTCCGGCACGCCGGTGTTGACGTCACCGCCATCGAGCAACAGACTGAACCCGCCGCTTTGCGCCACGTCTTTCCGAATGCCGTCGATCAGCGTTTTGCGCGCTGCCATGCCATATTCACCCTCGCTGTTTTTCCAGAAGCGGCCATGGTGGTCGTTGGTGTGCAGGATGGTGATCTTGTAGGTTTTGTCTTTTTCCGCGCCTCCCATGCCGGCGCAACCAGCCAGCACAGCCAAAACCGCGGTGGACAACACTAATTTGATGGAATTCATGGCGTACCTCAATCGACCGGCGCAACAGCCACAGCTGCAAGGGATGATGAATTATCCACGCCGTGCGCCCCTGGATTCAGCTTTTTTAGCGCGTGGTGGAGTTGCGAATCTGGCTGACCTCGAGCTGGGACACAGCCCTGAGAATGTCCGGCGCCATGCACCAGGCCCTGCGCCCCGCATCAGGCCCAAACGACCGGCTGGTGTTGGTTCGACCACGCTGCGTATTGCCCGCCGTAGGCCTCTTCCACTCTGTTGCGTTTGACCTTGAAGGTCGGCGTGACAAAACCGTTCTCAGGCGACCAGGTGGTAGTCGCCACCGCGATGAAGTCGAGCTTTTCATGCGCTTCGAGTTGCGCGTTGACCGCCTTCAAGTGCGCTGTGAACGATTCGACGATGGCGGCTTTGCCCGGGGCGGTAGTCGCCCGTGTCTGCGCGTCCGCAGACAACATCACCACCGCAAAGGGCTGCGCAAAATTCGCGCCGGTGACGGCGCAGGCTTCAATGTCGGGGTGGGTGACCAGCAAATCCTCGACCGGAGCGGGGGCCACATATTTGCCTTTGCTGGTCTTGAAAATGTCTTTCACGCGGCCGGTGATTTTCAGGCAGCCGTCGGCGTCAACCATGCCTTTGTCACCGGTTTTCAACCAGCCATCAGGGGTGAACGTGGCGGCCGTCTGCTGCGGGTCTTTGTAATAACCCATCATCAGGCACGGGGCGCGCATCTGGATTTCACCGGACTCGGGGTCAATGCGGCTTTCGACGCCGGCATAGGGCAGGCCCACGGTGCCGGGTTTGAACGTGCCTGGAAGTGTGGCGTGCGAGACGCCGCTGTTTTCTGTCATGCCGTATACCTCGATCAGATCAAGACCCAGATCGCGGTACCAGCGCAATACTTCGGGCGGCATGGGCGCCGCTCCACCGGCGGCAATTTGGCAATTGCCCAACCCCAGTCCCTTGAGGATTTTCTTGCGCACAATGCCGCCGATGATCGGTAAACCCAGCAGGAAATTGAGTTTCTTCGGCGGAAACTTGCCGTGTACACCTTGCTGGAATTTCACCCACAGGCGCGGCACCGAGAAAAACACGGTGGGCTGGGCACGCTGCAAATCCTGCACAAAGGTATCCAGAGATTCGGCAAAAAAGATGTGGCTGCCGTACATCAGCGCGCCTTGCTCGATCAACATGCGCTCGGCCACGTGCGCCAGCGGCAAGTAGGACAACAACCGGTTGCTGCTGTCCATCGTCACCCGCCCGGCCGCGGTGGCACTCTTGAGGCCCCAGGCCATGGCGTTGAACTTGTGCATCACGCCTTTGGGATTGCCTGTGGTGCCCGAGGTGTAGATGATGGTGCAAAGTTCTTCACCATCACGCGCCGGCTCGCCCTGCAAGGCAGGGTTGGTCGAGATCAGGGACTCCCAGGGCGTGGCGTTCAAACTCTCAGGCGAAAGCGGCAAGGAGACCAATGTCACGCCTGCGGGCACGCCATCTTTGAGCGCGCCCACGTCATCGAGTTTGCCGATGAAACAGGCGCGCGCATCGCTGTGCTCCAGGATAAAACGCAGCGCCTGGCCGTTGAAGGTCGGGTAAATCGGCACGGACACATAGCCCGCCATCCAGATCGCCAAGTCGGCCAGGATCCAGTGGGCGCTGTTTTTGCCAAGGATCGCCACCGTGCTGCCGGCGGGCCAGCCATGGGTGGCGCCTTGGGACTTGAGCCAGTTGGCGACGCGACGCGCTTCGTCTCCGGCCTGTTGCCAGGTGATGTCTTGCGACTGACCGCCACCGGTTGGCTGCGTCAAGAAGACTTTGTGCGGCTGGGATTTCTCCCATCGGTAGAAGGAGGGGAGCTGAAGCTCGCCCGGGGTGAGACTGATGCTGGCGGCCATGGAGACTCCTTCGGCGAATTGCCTCAGCGGCAGGTGGAGTCAGTTTACCTCTGCGCTTGACGACACTCTCAGCGGCCCGTAAATTCAGCCCTGCGCGATCGGCCTGTCGGCATCACTGCACCACTCGCTCCAGCTTC
>JANNYX010000078.1:0-9308 GCA_031410295.1 Rhodoferax sp. | reverse complement strand
TTTAAATTAACCTGCAGGTTAATTATTTGGAGGTCAAAGTTTCTTTGAACCTTGCGGGGCCAGTGAATCAAACAAAAAAAGCACCGGGATTGCCGATGCCTTCTCAGTGCGTGCGAGCGGTGGTCACGCGGATATCGATGTTGTTGATTTGGGCTGTCTCCTCGGCCTCTCTTGCGTACGAGGCTTGTGGCCCGGTTGCGAGTGTGCCGAGTTTAGGTAATATCCCTATACGGGGCATTGGTACTTACCCTTTCAAGGCGTCGTCATGGCGTCCTCAAATATCCACTGCGCTGCTTTCTCGGCAATCATCAATGTCGGCGAATTGGTGTTGCCGCTGGTGATGCAGGGCATCACACCGGCATCGACCACCCGCAGCCCCGCGATCAGGCCATTTTTGCCGCGTACGCGCAGGCGCGAGTCCACCACGGTCATGGGGTCGTCCAGACGGCCCATTTTGGTGGTGCCCACCGGGTGAAAAATCGTCGTGGCAATGTCGCCCGCCAATCGAGCCAGGTCGTCATCGCTCTGAAACTGCGTACCTGGTTTCCATTCCACTGGCTTGTACTTGGCCAGTGCCGGTTGCGCGACGATGCGCCGGGTGACGCGCAGTGAATCGGCGGCCACTTTGCGATCGGCGTCGGTGCTCAGGTAATTGGGTGCGATGGCCGGTGCATCTTCAAACCGGTTGCTTTTGATATTCACCGTGCCCCGGCTCGTCGGGTTCAGGTTGCAGACGCTGGCGGTAATCGCGTTGACGCTGTGCAGCGGCTCGCCAAACGCCTCCAGGCTCAGCGGTTGCACGTGGTATTCGATGTTCGGGTAGGGCTGGCTTGGGTCGCTGCGAGTGAAAGCACCCAACTGGCTCGGTGCCATGCTCATCGGCCCGGAGCGGTTAAAGGCATACTCCAGCCCGATTTTCGCCTTCCCCCAAAGGCTGCTGGCCATGGTGTTGAGGGTCTTGACGTCTTCGACCTTGAACACCGCACGTATCTGTAAATGGTCCGACAAGTTGGCACCCACTCCTGGTGCATCAACTGCCACGTCGATGCCGTGTTGCTTCAAGAGCGCAGCCGGCCCAATGCCTGAGAGTTGCAGGATTTGCGGCGAGGCCACGCTACCGGCACACAGCAGCACTTCGCGCCGGGCGGTCGCTGTCACCAGTTCATCGGAAGCCCAAACCTGCACTCCAGTGCAAACCTGGCTGCCATCGGGTCGGGTTTCAAGGACCAGACGCGAGACATGGGCCGACGTCCACATTTCGAAATTCGGGCGTGCGTAACAGGTCGGACGCAAGAACGCCTTGGCCGTGTTCCAGCGCCAGCCGGACTTTTGATTCACTTCAAAGTAGCCCACGCCCTCGTTGCTGCCCCGGTTGAAGTCGTCGCTGGCCGGGATGCCCGCTTGCTGCGCGGCTTGCGAAAAGGCGTCCAGCACGTCCCAGCGAATGCGGGCTTTCTCGATGCGCCACTCACCGCCGGCGTTGCGGCCCCGCAGTAGCTTCTGGTACGGCGTTGCTGCCGTCGCCATCAATTCCGGTGCCGTGCCGCGCGCGCCGTGCACTGCGTCAGCACCCTTGTGGTAATCCTCGTGCAGCTTGAAATACGGCAGCGCGTTATTCCACGTCCAGGCCGTGTCGCCCGTCAGTTGAGCCCATTGGTCGTAGTCGCGCGCCTGCCCGCGCATGTAAATCATGCCGTTGATGCTGCTGCAGCCGCCCAACCCCTTGCCGCGCGGATAGCGCAGCGCACGGCCATTCAGTCCCGCCTCCGGCTCCGTGTTGTAAAGCCAGTCAGTGCGCGGGTTGCCAATGCAGTACAGGTAACCGACGGGGATGTGTATCCAGTGGTAATCGTCTTTGCGCCCCGCTTCGATCAGCAGCACGGTCTTGGTGGGGTCGGCGCTCAGTCGATTGGCGAGCAGGCAGCCGGCCGTGCCTGCGCCGATGATGATGTAGTCGAAGGTGGTGTCTGACATGGGTGTTCTGAAGGAGAGATGCAAAAGATCCCAGTGGCCACCGCAGGTCGACCAGGAGGGGGAGCGTTATTTTGAAGTAGGCATCACAAACTCCGCCCCCTTGCCAATGCTCTCCGGCCAGCGCTGCATGATGGATTTCTGCTTGGTGTAGAAACGCACGCCTTCTTCACCATAGGCGTGCATGTCACCAAATAGCGAGCGCTTCCAGCCGCCAAAACCGTGCCAGGCCATCGGCACGGGGATGGGCACGTTCACGCCGACCATGCCGATCTGCACGCGGCGGCTGAACTCACGGGCGACGTTGCCGTCGCGGGTGAAGAGGCTGCAGCCGTTGCCGAATTCGTGGTCGTTGACCATCTGCAATGCTTCGGCAAAGTCTTTTGCGCGCACACACACCAGCACCGGGCCGAAAATTTCTTCCTTGTAGATGCGCATGCTGGTCGTCACATGGTCGAACAGGCTGCCACCCATCCAGAAGCCATTGGCACAGTCTTCTCCTGCTGCAGCGCCTTTGAAGCCGCGACCATCGACCAGCAACTTCGCGCCTTCTTTCACGCCGATGTCGATGTAGCCGGTGATGCGTTTGTGCGCAATGTCGGTGACGATGGGGCCCATTTCGGCAGCGAGATTGGTGCCGTTCAACACCTTCAGGGTCTTTGTGCGCGCAACCAGCAACGGCACGATTTTGTCGGCCACGTCACCCACCAGCACCGCCACGCTGATGGCCATGCAACGTTCACCGGCCGAGCCGTAGGCCGAGCCGATCAGGGCGTCCACCGTTTGTTCGATGTCGGCATCCGGCATCACCACCATGTGGTTTTTCGCGCCGCCCAAAGCCTGCACGCGTTTGCCGTGTTTCGCGCCGGTCTCGTAGATGTAGTTGGCGATCGGCGTGCTGCCGACGAAACTCACCGCCTTCACGTCCGGGTGGTTCAAGAGCGCATCGACCGCTTCCTTGTCGCCCTGCACCACGTTGAACACACCATCGGGCAAACCGGCTTCTTTCAGCAATTTGGCCTGCAACAGCGTGGCGCTCGGGTCAATCGGGCTGGGTTTCAAAATGAAGGTGTTGCCCGCCGCAATCGCCATCGGGTACATCCACATCGGCACCATCGCCGGGAAGTTGAAGGGCGTGATGCCAGCCACTACGCCGAGCGGCTGGCGCAACGTCCAGTTGTCGATGCCGGTGCTCACCTGGTCGGTGAAGTCGCCCTTGAGCAGTTGCGGAATGCCACAGGCAAACTCGATGATGTCGATGCCGCGTGTGACTTCACCCTGCGCGTCGGTGAAGACCTTGCCGTGTTCCGCAGTGATGGCATGGGCCAGTTCGTCTTTGTGCGCGTTGACCAGCTCCAGATACTTGAACATCACCCGGGCGCGCCGAATCGGCGGGGTGTCGGCCCAGGCGGGGAAGGCCGCCTGTGCCGCCGCCACGGCTGCGCCTACTTCTGCCGCGTTGGCGAGGGCGACCTTGCCGGTCACAGCGCCTGTCGCCGGATTAAAAACGTGCTGCGTGCGCCCGGAGGTTCCGCCAACGGTGCGCCCGCCAATGTAATGGTCAATGTTGGAAATCGTCATGTTGCAGTCCTGAAGTGGTACGGTGCCAGAGAATGATGTGCGGCCTGAATTGTCCAGCAATTTGGTGGCCACTGGATGCAAACTGCAGGTCCCTAAAATTGCGTCATGCAAAATTCCCCCGGGGTGACGTTGAGCGGCGCCACCCGTGTCTATTACATCGTGGGCGACCCGATTGCGCAGGTCAAATCGCCCGCTGGTGTGAGCCAGAGTTTCCATGAGCGCGGGCGCAACGCCTATGTGATGCCCGCACACGTGGCCCCGGCCGATCTGGCCAGGTGGCTCAATGGCGTTTCTGCTGCGAATAACGTTGACGGCATCATCGTCACCATTCCCCACAAGTTTGCCGCGTTTGACCTGTGCACCACCACGTCGGAGCAGGGTCGGTTTTTGCGTGCTGTCAACACGCTGCGCCGCAATAGCGACGGCACTTGGCACGGTGACATGCTGGACGGCCTGGGCTTTGTTGCTGCCATGGCGCAAAACGGTTGCAGGGCGCAGGGGAAAAAGGCATTGCTGGTGGGTGCGGGCGGCGCCGGCTCGGCCATCGCCCACGCGCCGGTGGTGGCTGGCGTGCGTGAATTGGCGGTGTTTGATGACGACGCGGTGCGGCGTGCGGCATTGATCGCGCGCCTGTCGGAATTAAAGAAATGCCCCGTGGTGGCCGGCTCGCCCGATCCCGGCGGGTTCGAGCTCATCGTCAACGCAACACCGGCCGGCATGTTAAACAGCGACGCGCTGCCGGTGCAGATGGACGCCGTCACCGCTGACATGCAGTTCGGCTGCGTTATTACCGCGCCTGCCATCACGCCGCTCATTGCCCAGGCCCACGCCAAAGGGTGTCGCACCGTCACCGGCACCCAGATGTTTGCCAAGGTCCGTGATCTCATGATTGATTTCTTTTTGCAGCCGGGCCAAGTGCCAACCGAGGCGAAACCGGATGCGCACTGATCCCGAAAGCCTGCAAGACGGCGATTCCTTTGACGTGGTGGTGGTCGGCGCCGGGGGCGCGGGCCTGGGCGCGGCGCTGTTTGCCGCGCTGGACGGCGCCCGCGTGCTGCTTGTCGAAAGTACCGCCTATGTGGGCGGCACGACGGCGCTGTCGGCCGGCACCACCTGGATTCCCGGCACCCATCACGGCGCCCGCGTCAACCCGGCCGATACGCTGGCGGACGCCGCGCGTTATTTGAACAACGCCATCGGCGACCACAGTCCGGCGGTGCTTCGGCAGGCGTTTCTGGACTGCGGGGCGGCCGCCGTCCAGCGGCTCGAAACGCAAACCGAGATCCAATTCCGCCCCTACCCCAAACACCCCGACTACCTCTCGGATCTGGGCGGTTCCACCCTGAATGGCCGGGCCCTGGAGCCCTTGCCCTTTGATGGCCGCCTGCTGGGCCCTCTGCTGGCCCTGGTGCGTTCGCCCATTCCCGAATTCACGGTGCTGGGCGGCATGATGGTGGACCGTACCGACATCAACCATTTGCTGGCCCTGACAAAGTCGTGGACATCCTTTGGACACGCCGTCAAGATCGTGCTTCGCCATGCCAATGACCGCCTGCGCGGGCCGCGCGGCACCCGTCTGGTGATGGGCAATGCGCTGGTGGGGCGGCTGTTGTACTCCTTGTCAAAACTCAGTAATGTCACCTTGCAACTGAATACGCCGTTGACCAGCCTGCTTGGCCCCGGACCACCCGCCGCGGCGGTTAACTGCGTCAGGGTATTGCAGGGAGGCCAAACAAAAACCATTCACATCAAAGGCGGTGTCATCCTCGCCAGTGGTGGCTTCAACCGCCACGCCGGCCTGCGCAAAACCCTGTTGCCGCTAGCCGACCCGCAGTGGTGCGCGGGCGCGCCCGGTCACACTGGCGCTGCGCTGGATATCGCCATGCAGTTCGGCGCGCGTCTTGGGCAAGGCAATGCCAGCCACGCCTTCTGGGCGCCAGTGTCCGTCCGCCAACGCGCCGACGGCAGCCAGGCGGTGTTCCCGCACTTTGTCATGGACCGCGCCAAACCCGGCATGCTCACGGTGAACCAGGCGGGCAAGCGCTTTGTCAATGAAAGCACCACCTACCAGCTGTTTGCCCTGGCGATGCAGCAGCAACAGCCGCCGGCCATTCCGGCCTATTTGATTAGCGATGCACACGCTTTGAAGAAATATGGCCTCGGCATGGTGCGCCCAGGCGACGGCGGGCTGAAAACCTTCCTTGCTGATGCCTATTTGACAGCAGCAAATTCGATCGACGAACTGGCGCAGAAACTGGGTATCGAGCCGCAAGCCCTGTGTGCAACGGTGAAGCGCTTCAACGCCCAAGCAGAAAGCGGCGTTGACCCGGATTTCCTTCGCGGCGAAACGGCGTATCAACACAACATTGGTGATTCAACCTGGCCTGGAAAAAACCCGAACCTCGGGCCGCTTACACAAGCGCCGTTTTACGCCGTGCGCCTGTACCCGGGCGACATTGGCGCTGCCACAGGATTGGTCACCGACACCCAGGCGCGTGTGCTCAATCGCCAGAACCAGGCGATCCCCGGCCTGTACGCCGCGGGCAACGACATGAATTCGATCATGGGCGGCGTCTACACCGCGCCCGGCATCACCATCGGCCCGGGGCTGGTGTTTGCGTCGCTGGCGGCCGCAGATGCAGTTGCACGGGCGAACGCGGGGGCGAACAATCTTCCGAAGGGCCGCCCCGAGGAAGATTAGCCCCCTTGGGGGGCAGGGAGCCACACGCAGTGGGCGAACGTGGGGGCAACATTTCAGTCACCCGTCCACTGCGGCTTGCGCTTTTCACGGAACGCCAGTTGTCCTTCCCGGGCATCATTGGTCAAGGTAAAGAGCGCGATCTGGCTTTCCGTAAAGGACATCGACTCTTCAAACCCCATCGACTCGATTTTTTTCATGGTGTACAGGCCGCGGCGCAAGGCGGCCGGCGATTTGTCCAGCAGCCGATCCAGCAGCCACTGCAATTTGCCATCGACGTCGTCATCCACGTAATTCACCAGGTGGTAGTCCAGCGCCTGGGCCGACGTGATCGGCTCACCGGTGAGGCACATTTCGGCCAATATGCGACGGGGAATCAGGTGCTGCAACACCGAGAGCACCTGCGCCGGGAACACCCCCACCTTGACTTCCGGCAGGCCAAAAATCGCGTGGCGCGCGGCCACTGCCATGTCACACATCGACAACAGCCCGAAGCCACCGGCCATGCAGGCGCCGTTGACGCGGGCGATCAATGGCAGGTTGCTGGCGCGCGCCACCCGTAGCAATTGCGCCAGGTGGCCCAGGGGCTCGGAGTAGTCGGTCGTGAAGGCCTTGGCGGATTGCAAATCGGCGCCGGCGCAAAACGCCTTGCTGCCGACGCCAGTGATCACAATCGCGCGGATGGCGCGGTCGGTTTGCGCGGCGGTGATCGCCGAGGCCATACCAGCCAACACACCGTGGCTCATGGCATTGCGGCGTTCCTCGCGGTTGATGGCGAGCCACAAAACCGCGCCGCGCTGCTCGACCAACAATTCCGGCCCGGGTGTGGAATTGGCGCTGACGTCGGGGCTGTGCTGGCTCATGGAGGTCCTGATTCGGTTGAGAAATGCGATTGTGCACGTTGCAAGGTAGCATTGCCCTTCTATGGCGCAAACCACCCTGAACCCGGCTGACGACACTCCTCCCAGTGTGGTGGTGCAGACCGCAGGCTCGGGTCGCCAGGCGGTGGTGCTGGGGCGCTGGAGCGGCGCCCGCCTGAACGATGGCAAGGGCTTTGCCCACCTTGACGCTGAACTTGCCAAGGCCTGTGTCGGCGGCGTCAACGCCAGCGGTTGGGACTTGCGCCATCTGGTCGCACTGGACCACACCGGGGCCCAGATGTTGTGGAACGCCTGGGGTAAACAATGGCCCTTGGCCATCCGCATCCTGCCCGACCAGCGCGCCCTGTTGGACCGGGTGGCCAAATACACCGTGCCGGCCAAGGGCACGCAGCAACTCAGCGCGTTGCACGTCTTTTCCCGGGCCTTGATGAAAAGGTTTCTGGGCCTGGGTGAGGGTTTGCTGATGTTGTTGGGCCACGTGCGTGAATTGGTTCAGCTGGTGGGTCAACTGGCGCTGGACATTCTGCGGCTGGCCCGATCGCCTGCCCAGGGGCCGTGGCGTGACGTCTCGGGACACCTCTACCGCATTGGCGCCACCGCGATGCCAATCACGGCGCTGGTGGGTTTTTTGATCGGCGTGGTGCTGGCCTACCTGATGTCGCAACAGTTGCGCCAGTTCGGCGCCGACGCCTTCATCGTCGATGTGCTGGGCATCTCGCTGATCCGCGAACTCGGGCCGGCGCTGGCGGCGATTTTGGTCGCCGGGCGTTCCGGTTCGGCGATCACGGCGCAAATCGGCGTGATGCGCGTCACCGAAGAGCTGGACGCCATGAAAGTCATGGGCATTTCGCTGGGTTACCGCCTGGTGATGCCGCGCGCCATTGCCATGGCCATTGCCATGCCGTTGATCGCCGTCTGGACCACTGTGTCGGCGCTGCTCGGCGGTATGCTGGCGGCGGACCTGGTGATGGGCATCACGCCAGCGTATTTTGTGATTGCGCTGCCCGACGCCGTGCAGGCCTCCAACCTGACGCTGGCGGTGAGCAAGTCGGTGGTGTTTGGCCTGCTGATTGCGCTGATTGGCTGCCATTACGGCCTGCGCATCAAGCCCAACACCGAAAGCCTGGGCCAAGGCACCACCGCATCCGTCGTCACCTCGATCACCATGGTGATCCTGGTGGACGCCCTGTTTGCCGTGGTTTTCAAGGACGTTGGCATATGAGTGAAGGCATTGATCAGACCCTGGGGCCGGTGGTCGACATTCAGGGCCTGTGGTCGATTTTTCGCAATGCCGGGGTGGAGTCGGTGGTGCACAAAGACCTCAAGCTCTGCATCGAAGCGGGTGAATTGTTGTCCATCGTCGGCGGCTCCGGCAGCGGCAAAACCGTGCTGCTGCGCAAGATTCTGGGGCTCGAACTGCCCTCGCGCGGCAGCGTCACGGTGCTCGGAAAACCGGCTGCGCAGTTGGGCGAAGCCGGCGCGGCCAGCCGCGTTGGCATGTTGTTCCAGCACGGCGCGCTGTTTTCCGCCTTCAGTGTGCTGGACAACATCGCCTTCCCCTTGCGCGAGCTCAAAAGCCTGCCAGAGCGGCTGATCAAGGACGCGGCGCTGGTCAAGCTGCAAATGGTCGGCCTGGACCGCTCCCACGCCGACAAAAAGCCGGCGGATCTCTCGGGCGGCATGATCAAGCGCGTGGCGCTGGCGCGGGCCCTCATCATGGACCCGCCCTTGCTGCTGCTGGACGAGCCCACCGCCGGCCTCGATCCCGAAAGCGCCGACGCCTTTTGCGCCCTGTTGCGCTCGCTGCACCGGGAGCTGGCCCTCACCGTGGTGATGGTCACCCATGACCTGGACACCCTCTTTGAACTGAGCACCCGCATTGCCGTATTGGCCGACAAGCAGGTGGTGACCACCGGCGCGCCCAAAGACGTCATCGCCTTCCCGCACCCGTTCATCCAGGAATTCTTTTTGGGTGAACGCGGGCAACGCGCGATGGAGCTCCTGCGCGAATACCCCTTTGCCATTTGATTCCATTCCTAAGAATTTATCCGTAAATAAAGGATAATGGTGTTCCATGCGCGATACCCGCGCGCGGAGTGAAGATGGCAAAGGCAAAAGCATGGGAAGTTACCGATGAATTTTGGAGTCGTGTTGAGCCACTGATCCCAGTGCGTCAG
>JANNYX010000077.1:0-6579 GCA_031410295.1 Rhodoferax sp. | reverse complement strand
ACTGGTGCGATACGAGAAGCTTGATCGCAGCTTCCTGGCGCTAAACCACTTGGCGGCATCGATCATGGCGTTCAGAAAGATCAAGCTGGACATAAATATTATTTACGGATAAGTTCTTAGACGCCGCACTGAAATCTACTTAGAGCGCTGCGCCCGAATGGACCGGCGCAGCGGATCAGTTCCGCTGCGCTTATCTTGCATGTTGGAAGCGGCGGCAGCCCTCAACCCAGGGGCAATGTACGTCAAATACTGAACAAGCTACAGCCCTCAGACTCAATTAACTGCGCTCGTTATTCACTACAAGGAAAATGGCCCTATGGCCGACAAAGAACGGATGTTGTTAGCTATTATTTATATAGCTAACGAATAACCCGGCGCCGACAAGCGGCGCAGTCTCTATTTTTTGTCTTTGCTCAGTTCATTGCCGATAACACCGCCGACGGCAGCGCCTGCGCCGGTGCAAAGGACGCCACCGCATAAAACGTTACCGGCAACGCCGCCGATGACGGCACCAGTCGCAATACCCTTTTCCCGATTTGTCATGCCGGAACATCCAGTAAGCACGACCAGCGCTACTGCCGAAATGGCCGTAGCCAGTTGTTTGTGGGTTGATTTCATGGTGAGGTCCTTTGAGGTGTTGAATGGTAAGAACACAGTATGGAGTTTTCTCGCATAAGTCAACAGCAGACGGCACCGCAAGCCCAGGTAGTTAATGTCCTACAACCTGTTGACGCGGGTGTCAAATGGTGCGGTAGAAATCTAGTCTGTCAGTCAATTCCTACGCCTCTTCGAGTTTCACGCCCACGATTGCGCGCGGCGGCTTCCGCTCGCGTCAATGCGCCAGCCCGGACACACTAGGTTCGCAGGCGATATCCCTTCGCCATTTTAAAAAGGAGTTAACAAATGCTGCACTATGCCGTTGTATTTTTTGTCATTGCGTTGATTGCTGCTGTCTTCGGCTTCGGTGGTATCGCCGCCGGCGCAGTCGAAATTGGGAAGATTCTTTTCATGGTGTTTGCAGTTCTTGCAGTCATCAGTTTTTTGGTCAGCATGTTTAGAAAAAGTTAGCGCCAACCGGATTTTCCCAATCCTTGATCAATTCAAAATCACCATTCCTCACAGGAGATTCACCATGAACTTTCGCAAAACCCTGACCCTTACTTTAATGAGTGCCGCGTTGCTCAGCGCCGCGGGCTGTGCCGTGACGCGCGGCCAGGAAACCGTTGGCGCTTACGTTGACGACACGGTCATCACGACCGCTGTGAAGGCCCGTTTTGTCGAAGACACGCAAGTCAGTGCCGCAGCCATCAGTGTTGAGACGTTGAACGGCACCGTTATGTTGTCTGGTTTTGCCAAAAACGGCGCTGAAAAAAATGCCGCAGAAGCCATTGCCCGTCGAGTAAACGGGGTAAAGCTGGTCAAAAACGAAATCGCGGTACGTCCCTGAACGGCCATCGGACTTGATAGGTGAGTGAGGAACTTCCAATCCCTTAAGATTGGAAGTCCATCATTCGATTACCCTTGGCCATGAGACTCGCCACCTGGAACATCAACTCACTCAACGTCCGACTGACACAGGTTCTTGATTGGCTCAGTGCCCGGGCGCGGCTCGGCGAAGCGGTTGACGTGCTGGCGCTGCAAGAACTGAAACTGACCGACGACAAGTTCCCGTTGGAAGCGTTTACGCAAATCGGCTATCACGCACAGTGGTTTGGTCAAAAGACCTATAACGGCGTGGCTGTACTGTCACGAGATCCAGCCACCGATGTGGTGAAAAACATCCCCGGGTTTGACGACGATATGGCGCGCGTCATCTCGGTGACGCTGCCGTCTTTTCAAGGACCGATTCGTGTGGTCGACGCTTATTTCCCCAACGGACAAGCGCCTGGTAGCGAGAAGTTCGAATACAAGATGAACTGGCTCAAAGGCCTGCGAGTCTGGTTAAAAACCGAGCTTGAGGCATACCCCAACCTGGTTCTCATGGGTGACTTCAACATCACCTTTGACGATGACGATGTTTGGGACCCTGTGGGGCTCGCCGATACCATCCATTGCACTGAAGAAGAGCGTTATCACCTTCGGGCGCTCGTGGCGCTCGGTCTGGTTGACTCGTTGCGCCTGTTCCCACGGTCACCTCGGTGTTTTTCATGGTGGGATTACCGAAATTTTGCTTTCAAACGCAACCATGGATTGCGCATTGATCACGTCCTCGTCTCCAAGACCCTGAAGCCGCACGTTAAGGCTTGCGGAATCGACGTGTCTCCCCGTAAAAACGAACGCCCAAGCGACCATGCGCCTGTCGTCATTGACCTGGGTTGATTAGTCCTCCAGGCCCAGCTCCTGAATTTTTCGCGTAATTGTATTGCGGCCGATGCCGAGTTTCTGGGCGGCTTCGATGCGACGGCCCTTGGTATTTGCCAAAGCAGTCCGGATCAACCTGGCCTCAAAACGCCGCGTCAAAACCTCCCAGACATCCGTGTGCCCGTTGGCCAGAAGTGTCATGGCTTCGACTTCTAGCCCAAGCTCCCAGGCAGCCGGGCTGTCAATGCGTCCGACTGACCCGGCCGGCGCGTCTTGATCCAAAGGGCCGCCGTCCAATGACTCAGGCTCCTGCCGAACTGTTGCCGGCTGCATCACAGAATCCTCTGCCGGCTCATGCTCAACCTGCACTGCAAGGCCAGGCCTACCGGCCAATTCAGAAATGACTTCTGGCGGCAGGTCTTTCGCTTCTATCAATTGGGCAGGCGCCATCACAGTGAGCCAATGGCAGATATTCTCCAGCTGGCGCACATTGCCTGGAAAGGCGAATTTGGCCAAGGTCACCAGCGCCGCCTCCGATATCCGTTTGGGTTCGACACCCAGCTGGGTCGCGCTTTGACTCAGGAAATGCCGCGTCAGCATCGGAATGTCGTCTCGCCGCTCGCGCAGCGCAGGCAGGCGCAAACGGATGACGTTGAGGCGGTGAAACAAGTCTTCGCGAAAGACACCCTCTTTGACGCGTTGCTCCAGGTCCTGGTGGGTGGCCGCGATCACGCGCACATTGGTTTTGATCGCCGTGTGGCCACCGACGCGGTAAAAATTGCCGTCGCTCAAAACCCGCAGCAGCCGCGTCTGCAAATCAAACGGCATGTCTCCAATTTCGTCCAGGAACAACGTGCCACCGTCGGCTTGCTCGAAACGTCCGCGGCGCATGGATTGAGCGCCCGTGAAGGCGCCGCGTTCGTGACCAAAGAGTTCGCTCTCCAGCAAGTCTTTCGGAATTGCCGCCGTGTTGATGGCGACAAACGGGCCGTTGCTGCCCTTGGTGCTCGAATCGCCGCGTGGCGAGTGTTTGTGCAATGCGCGCGCTACCAGCTCCTTGCCGCTGCCGGACTCGCCCGTGATCATCACCGTGACATGGCTTTGCGAGAGGCGGCCAATGGCGCGAAATACGTCCTGCATGGCAGCAGCCTGACCCAGCATTTCCGGCGCTGTCGCCTGGCGCTCTTCGGCCATTGATTCGCGCTGGCTTTCCTCTACTGCCCGGCGGATCAACTCTACCGCTTTGGGCAGGTCGAAGGGTTTTGCCAGGTATTCAAAAGCGCCTCCCTGAAAGGCCGAGACCGCACTGTCCAGGTCAGAGAAGGCCGTCATCACAATCACCGGCAATCCAGGCAACTTGACTTTGACTTTGTCCAGGAGGTCCAGGCCGGAGCCGCCAGGCATGCGGATGTCGCTGACCAGGATTTGCGGCAAGTCATCGTCACTGGCGGTGGCCAGTGCCAGCAGCACATCTTTTGGGTTGGTGAAACTGCGGGTGGGCAAATTTTCACGCAGGAGCGCTTTTTCCAGCACAAATCGGATCGACTGGTCATCGTCCACTATCCAGATCGGCTTCATGTTTATGCGCACCCCTTCTTTGACGCCCCGCTGGCCCAAAAAGCAATCAAGGCAGCGGAATCAGTATCTGAAAATCCGTCCGGCCAGGCACGCTCTCGCATTCAATCGTGCCGTGATGCTGTTGCACAAAAGTTTGCGCCAGCGTCAGGCCGAGTCCCGAGCCGCCTTCGCGCCCCGAGACCAAAGGATAAAAAATACGCTCCCTGATCGCTTCCGGCACGCCTGGTCCGTTGTCGATGACATGCAATTCCAATGCCAACCGGTAACGCTGCTTGGCAAAGGTGATTTGGCGGGCCACGCGGGTCTTGAAAGTGATCGTCGCCGGATTCCCATCGGACTCCTTTCCCGTCTCGGCGGCAATTTGCTCAGACAGCACCTGACAGGCGTTGTGGGCAATATTGAGCACCGTTTGGATCAATTGCTCGCGGTCGCCGCGGAATTCCGGAATCGAGGTGTCATAGTCGCGCACCACGCGCAATCCCTTTGGAAACTCGGCAAGGATGAGCGAGCGCACGCGCTCACAAACTTCGTGCACATTCACATCCCCCACCAGGTGCGGTCTGCGGTGTGGCGCGAGCAGCCGGTCCACCAGTGTCTGCAGCCGGTCGGCCTCGCGGATGATGACCTGCGTGTATTCGGTCATCTCGCGTGAATCAAGTTCCATTTCGAGCAATTGCGCGGCGCCGCGAATGCCACCCAGGGGGTTCTTGATCTCGTGCGCCAGGTTTCGGATCAATTCCTTATTGGCTCTGGCTTGATCCATCAGGCGGTCTTCACGGTCTTGGCGGGCCTGTTGCTCAAGCGGCAACATTTCTACGAGGATTTCCCGGGGTGTATCCGTTTGAGTCACGATCACATGCACCAAAATGGGATCATGCGCAGGCCGACGCAACCAGGCGTCGTACCTCAACGCGGCAAATTCATTGCCGCCGGCACCCTGCAAGGCGTTATCCAGCAAATGCGGCTCTGTGAAATTCGGCGCCAGCGGCGCGCCTTCAATGGTGCGCCGGGATATGCCCAAAGCGTCTTCCAGCGCGGCATTGGCAAAAAGCACCGTGCATCGCCAAGCACCACTGCAACCAGGGTTGCCAGGGAATCGAAAGCTTGAAAACGATTGGCGCCCTGCGGTGTGGCCAAACTCGCTGCGTTACGGGATGTCGGCTTCGTCAAGCCGCCCATTTTGCCCTAGTCGCCAGAGCTTATCTTTGGGCAGACCCGCCCGATCCGGCGCGGTTCAACTCGCGACGGATACCGGCGATATCGTTATCGATGCGCTGAAGGCTGGTCTTCAATTCGCCCACGCGATCCAGGTATTTTTGGTAATTACGGGATTCGTCACCCCGTTTGTCCGGCTCACCGCTGTTGTATTCCTGCGCCAACTCTTGCCGGCGTGCTTCGGCCTTTTTGAGCTCTGACTCCAAAATTACCTTGGCATCCGAGTCCCGCGAGCGCTGTTCACCCGCGTCCACGCGTTGCCCTGACTGGGCCGACGATTGGGGTGAGGTTGCAACCCGCACTGGAGAGCCGGCTGCCGGATTGTTTTGATTCTGCGGACGGGTACCCTGCACCACGGTGACATTCCCGCCTTCGAGCAGCTTGCAGTTGAGCGCCTTGGCGTCGCTCAACGAATTGGTGTAGTAGTTGTTGTCGCAGCGGTACATGCGGTCCTGCGCCAGCGCCTGCCCAGTCACGGACAAAAATGCTGCAAAGAGAATCAGAAAAAAGTGTTTCATACGGCTTCATCGCACGTGGCATGCGAGTCGGACTGACAGTATGCGCCAAACCGCCCGGAACGCAAAGCGGTTGACCCTAAAAAAGAAAAACGGCAACCACACGAGGTGGCGCCGTTTTTCCGGCTGGCATCAGCCAGGATGAGCGCAGCGGATCAAAGGCTGTAATACATGTCAAATTCGATCGGATGGGTGGCCATGCGCATGCGTGTGACTTCTCCCATTTTGAGCTCGATGTAGGCGTCGATCATGGTATCGGTGAACACACCGCCTTTGGTCAGGAAGCCCCGGCCTTTGTCGAGGTACTCCAGCGCCTGATCCAGGCTGTGGCACACGGTTGGTACTTTGGCATCTTCCTCGGGTGGCAGATGGTAGAGGTCTTTGGTGGCGGCTTCGCCGGGGTGGATCTTGTTTTCCACACCGTCCAGGCCGGCCATCATCAACGAGGCAAAACACAGGTAGGGGTTGGACAGCGGATCCGGGAAACGCGCTTCGATGCGGCGCGCCTTGTCACTGGCCACGTACGGAATGCGGATCGACGCAGAGCGGTTGCGGGCCGAATAAGCCAACTTCACCGGCGCTTCAAAACCAGGCACCAGGCGGCGGTAACTGTTGGTGCCGGGGTTGGTGATGGCGTTCAGGGCGCGGGCATGTTTGATGATGCCGCCGATGTAATACAACGCATAGTCCGACAGGCCGGCGTAACCGTTGCCGGCAAACAGGTTCTTGCCGTCTTTCCAGATTGACTGGTGCACGTGCATGCCGGAACCGTTGTCACCCACCAGTGGCTTGGGCATGAAGGTTGCCGTCTTGCCATAACTGTTGGCAACGTTGAGCACCACGTATTTCAGGATCTGCGTCCAGTCAGCGCGCTGCACGAGCGTGCTGAAACGCGTGCCGATTTCGTTCTGGCCAGCACCACCGACTTCGTGGTGGAACACCTCAACCGGCACGCCCAAGGATTCGAGAA
>JANNYX010000076.1:0-2330 GCA_031410295.1 Rhodoferax sp. | reverse complement strand
GTCGGCCGCTTTCAGCATGGCGCGAATGATGTCCATATCTTCCTTGGGCGTCTCTATGCCGCGCTTGCTCTTCTTGCAGAACTTCAAGGCGACGCAGGCCACAGCGATTGAAAATCAAATGAAAGTTGCCGGTGGTGCCGGATCGACAATAGGTAAATCTTGGTGTCGAAACGTAGGTAAAGCAACAGGTAATGCGACATCACGTATTCGCGTACCTCGCCATCCTTCGCAATGGCCTTGAGCTTGCGTTTCAGACGGTTGATTCCGTTGCTGGCCTCTACCGAGCGAATGCGCCGTTCAAAGAACAGCCTGCCCATGCCGGGAAAGCGCTCCAGGTTTGGGATGACCGTCTCCGTGAGTTCATCCAGCAGTGCATCGAATGCCTGGGGCGCATCAGCCTCAAACAGAAAACGCTCGGCCTCTTCGAGATTGCGCTCGAAGTTCGCGGTGAATTTGACGAGATGCCGGGTGGCCACGTTGCTGGCGCAGGCTCAGGCGTGCGCTTTCGCCGCACGGCGTCGCTTCAGCGCAGTCAGGCCGGCGCGCGCATCTTTCACTCTGCCGACGGCTATGTCGTCAAGGCCCTTGCCTGCATCGTCAATAAGCAGCAGGTGAATGCGCTCGCGCTCTAGCTGGTGGTAGTAGTCCAGCCGTTGGGAGTCGATGATGGCGACATAACTCTCGCCATTTTTGGTGATGATTTTTTCGGCACCCGCCTTGACTTGTTCAACCAGGTCAGACAAATTGGCCCGAGCCTGGGTGAGGGGCACCACATCGCTAGCAGAGAACGCCATGACAAGCTCCAGTTGCATGAAAAATGTACTCAATACTGTACATGATACCAGCGCTCAAGGGGATGAACCCGGCAGCGTGAACCCGATCTCACCGGTTCTTGGCCTTCCTCCAAACCGCAAAATCATCCTTAGACTTCTGCTCTGTCGGCGGGTACAGCCCCAAAATCGACCGCCCATGGTTTTGCACCATTTCGGTCACAAAATCTTCAAACACTGTCATCTCGACCGCCTCGACGGCAATCTCGTCGGCGAGGTGCGCGGGGATCACGATCACGCCCTCTTGGTCGCCCACGATCACGTCGCCGGGGAACACCGGCGCGTCGCCGCAGCCGATGGGCACATTGATGTCCAGTGCCTGGTGCACTGTCAGGTTAGTGGGTGCGGCGGGGCGGTTGTGGTAGGTGGGGAAGGGCAGCTTGGCCATCTCGGGCGAGTCGCGAAAGCCGCCATCGGTCACACAGCCGGCCACGCCGCGCACCATCAGGCGGCTGATCAAGATCGCCCCCGCAGAGGCGGCGCGCGCGTCTTTGCGGCTGTCGATGACGAAGACGGCGCCGGGCGGGCATTCTTCCACCGCTTTCCTTTGCGGGTGGTTGCGGTCCTGGAACACGCCGATGTGGTTCAGGTCTTCCCGCGCAGGGATGTAACGCAGCGTGAAGGCTTCACCGACCATATTGGGCAGGTTGGCGTTGATGGGCCGAACATCCTGGATGTACTGGCTGCGAAAACCCTTTTTGTAAAGCGCCGTGCAGAGCGTGGCGGTGCTGACGGTTTTGAGTTTGGCGCGGGTGGCGTCTGAGAGTTTTGACATGGCAAATGGTTTTGAAATGGCGGATGGAAATGGGGCGCTCAAAAAGTGGCGTTCAGGTAGTGTCCTCGGGGCTGGGCTCTGGCATCGCTACGCCAAGCTGGCCGGCCCAGCCGGTCAGGGCGCTCCAGGTGGCCGGGTCGAACGAAATGCCGTCACGTTGTGCGGCTGCAATGCCCCGCGCCGCCTGGTCGCCCGGCATACGCACGGGCCGGGCCGGGTCAACCGGCTTGTTGCTGCGGCAGCGGTCAGAGAGGTAGTCCATCTGCTCGGCGAAAACTTCGGCGCCTGAGAAAGCCTCCGGCGAGATGACTTGCACATAGGTACTGCTACCCCAGCGTTTCGGCCCGTTTTTGCGCCCTTCGCCCGAGAGGCCCTGCGACAGCGCCTCGACCATCAACGACAGGCCAAACCCTTTGTGGCCGTATTCCTGGCCACCCATCAATTGCAAAGAGCCGCGCGGTGCGCTGTGTTCCAGCACCGCCGGGTCCCGTGTCGGCACTCTCTCACCATCTAGCAGCCAGGCGTGTTCAAACAGCTCCCCATGTGCGTATTTTTGCCGCGTCATAGAGGTGGTGGTGATGGCGGCGCAAATGTCCACCAGCACCGCGTCGGGCGTGCCGGGGTAACCCATTGCGATCGGGTTGGGTGTCATCAGCGCCTGGGTGCCGCCGAAGGGCGCAACGCGCTGGCCGGCCGGGTCAGAGTTGGTGATGAGCGCGATGCAT
>JANNYX010000075.1:0-29025 GCA_031410295.1 Rhodoferax sp. | reverse complement strand
CAAGCCAGGGGTTGGGCTGTGAAAACCACAACGCCAGTTCCCAGGGATCATAGATGCAGCTCAACTCGGGTATTACCGACTGCATTTGAGGATGGGGCGTCATATCGAGCACATTGAATTGGAACAGCGGTAGCCACGCGTGCGCCTGCCACTCGAAACAAATCAACTCTCGCTGTGAAATGGAGGTTGCAAGCCTGCTGATGTCAATCTTTGTACCAATTGACCCCAAGCTGGTGAGCTCTTGCAGCCTTGCCAGTCCGCCGCTGTTCCGGTAGGAGTTCAGCATTCCCACAAACTCGCGATCTGCCGACAAGTTCTGCGCCGTGAGTCGCGCATTTGCCAACGACGAATGGCTATTGGGGGCGAAAAAGAAATGAGGTGGTGAGGGTGCAAGGGCAGTTGTCGCATTTTGCATGGGAGCGTCCTTATCGTAGGGGTGGCCGTTGCGCTGCTTAAAGCTATCGACTCGCGGGCTTCTGCGATGGTTTGGGTTCCAGAACCGAGTGGTCATTGGCCTGCCCCGGCATCGGCATGGCACTGGATTGCTGGGCGGCACTCATATCCGTTTTTGCTGGCGATGTTGACGCAGACGAGTCATTGGTGGGTGCAGCGGGTGTGACGCCCAGAACATTTGTTGCGGGAACACCGACGGGCCCGGAAATCGGTGGCACATTCCGCGAAGTGGGCGGTGCAGATTTCTCCGAACAGCTCGCCAGCGTCACAAACGCCACACACAGGACAAAAACTGGCGAAAAAACCATGCATCGCCCGCTTTCAGAGAACGGATTTGGATATTGCGTTTTGCCACGGGACTCCGGAGACTGCGACAATAGGGCCATGGGAAATCTCCTGACGAATTCAATGAATGAACTGGGCGGCAAAGGTGCCGCGCTGGGCGTACTGGGGTGGCATCAATCCATCCGGATTTCAGCGTGTTCACCCAGGTTGGTGGTGCGTTTTCCTGTGACAATGGCTTTGGCCATATGGAACAACTGAACGATCTTGGATTCAGTCACGTCCCAATAGTTGGCATGCGTGATCGTCACCTGAACCAACGCAAGGTCGGCGTCATTCATTCCGGCGGGAAACCAGGCCTCGGCAAACTTCGACCAAAGTTCGGACTTCTTCTGGGAGTTTTCCACGACCCTTGCTGTCGCTGAAATCGACACATAGGTGTCCTCGTCAGGATCGGCGTAGACAAGGTTGACGATGGGATCATGGGTCAGCTCGTCTACCGGGTCACTTGCCCGAGACATAAAAAACCACAGGCTCATTTCCTCGTCAATGCCCGAATTCTGCGTGGTCATCGGGCGGGAATGCAGATGGCCATTGTGGTGACGGGTGGTAAACATGGCAAATCGGATCTCCTTGATCAGCTCCCAAAGGTGCGCCCGTGCGTCAACCGGGTCGGAGGAAGCGGGTTTTAAGCGTGTCATATTGGCATCCCTCGAATTGAATTGGCCTGGTTGGAAAGTCGCTTGGGCTCATTGGTTGTCACCGACATGATTCAACCAGCGCTTTCAGATGCGGTTGATCAGCGAGCGGGCCGTCTCCCTGTAGGAAATTTCCGCGTCGCATGCGAGCCAGCGTTGTGGATAGCACTATGTTCGCTGGCGAACAGACCATCCATTTCGCGGCTCTTAACGTCTACCCGGACAGGTTATGAACCAAGGATATTCAAGTGAGTGAAAAACGTGTAGGCCCTGCACAGGCAATGTGGTCGCTGGTCAAGCGCGTGGCGAATTCATGGATCGAAGACTATGTGCCCAGCATGGGTGCAGCGCTGGCGTATTACACGATGTTCTCCCTGGCGCCGTTGCTGCTTATTGTCATTTCCGTGGCCGGGCTGGTTTTTGGCGAAGATGCCGCCCGCGGCGAGATCGAAACCGAGCTGCGCGCCATGATGGGCGACACCGGAGCCAAGGCGGTGCAGGAATTGCTGGCTAGCGTGCAGGAACCGGCAGAAGGGGCGGCCGCCACCTTGCTAGGCGTTGTGCTCTTGCTCATCGGCGCCACCACCGTATTCGGCGAGCTTCAGGATGCGTTGGACCGCATTTGGCACGTTCCCACCCAAAAGCGTCACAGCGGAATTGTTGAACTGGTGCGCACTCGCCTGTTGTCATTCGGGATGATTCTGGCCATTGGTTTCTTGCTCATCGTGTCATTGGTCGTGAGTGCCGCGCTGGCCACTGCCGGCAGGCTGGTGGGGCCCGCGTTCGGCGGCTGGTACGCCGTGGCGGCGGTCACGGACGCACTGGGCGGTTTCTTTTTGGTGACGCTCATGTTTGCATTGATTTACAAGGTCATGCCAAGAGTGCGGGTGCAATGGCGGGACGTATGGATCGGCGCCATGTTCACCGCCATCCTGTTTATGGTTGGGAAGTGGCTGATAGGTGTCTACATCGGGCGCAGCGGAGTAGTGTCTGGTTTTGGCGCCGCTGGATCTTTGGTGGTGGTCCTGGTGTGGGTGTATTACTCTGCGCAGATATTCCTGATTGGCGCGGAATTCACCTGGGTCTATGCCAATGCGCACGGCTCCCGCAAAAGTCTAAACGAAGCTTGAACCAAGGAGATCCAAATGATCGAAATCCGCAAAGGCCAGGCGCCAGCGCCCCTGGTACGCAATGAGTTCAGTGCGCGCTTTCGCGCCTCATTCATCGACGCCGCTTTCAGGGCCGAAGACCCCGCAATCTCACGTCTGGAAGAAATCGCCTGGGTTGCTTACACTGAAGGCCGCAAAGCCCCATTCACGCAAAAAGCGGGAGCGGGTTATGCCGACCCGGACTACGCGCTTTCGACAGAGTGGGTGGCAACCAAAAAGCGCCTGGAGGCAGCGCAGTTGCACTGGTTGAACCCCGCCACCACAAGCCGCGTGCTGCTGATTTGCGGCTCAGCACGTAATGACGGTACCTGCCCGGGAGAAATCTCCAAAACCTTCCGGCTGGTGGGTCTGGCGCGCGAGGTGCTGGAGCACGCGCAAATCCAGGCCGACGTGCTGGATCTGAGCCGGATCACCTCTGAGTATGGGCTCAACATATACCCGTGCAAGGGTTGCGCATCGACCGCCATGCCGCTGTGCCACTGGCCTTGCAGTTGTTACCCCAACCACGCGTTGCACCAAACCAATGACTGGATGGCCGAAATCTACGAGCGCTGGACTGCGGCGCATGCGGTCATCATTGCCACGCCGGTCTACTGGTACCAAAGCCCCAGCCCGCTCAAACTGATGATTGACCGCCTGGTATGCGCCGATGGCGGCAATCCCGACCCGACGTCAACCGGCGGCAAAAAGCCAGCAAAAGCCAAAGCGCTGGAAATGGCGGGGTGGGACTACCCGCAGCACCTGGCGGGGCGCGTCTACGGTTTGATCGTGCACGGTGACGTGGCGGGCATTGAGGGCTCGCGTCGCGCCTTGTCGGACTGGCTTGACTGGATGGGTTTCATCGATGCCGGCGCTCAGGCGCGACTGGATCGTTTCATTGGCTACTTTGAACCTTACGCCACCAGCCATGAAACGCTGGATGCGGACCTAGTGGTGCAGCAGGAGGTGCGCAATGTGGCCAGCGCAGTTGCCCACGCGGTGAAGGAACTGCGCGCCGGGCGTTTGCAGGCGGTTCAGGCCAAAATTGTGCGCCCGCGACCTAAATAGTTGTGAACCGCGGAAACTCCCCAAAACGCATCAGGACTTGGTGCGTGCCTTGCGTTTGACGCCAGCGTCCTCGCCCTTGGAATGCGACAGTCCAACGCGTTCCGCAATCAAGAGTTCCTGTGCTTCCTCAGGGGTTGCCGGTTTGGATTTCGTTGCGGCTTCCGGTACTTTTCCGGCCTTGACGAACGATTGCACAGATTCGTCGTACTTTTTGGCCGACTTGTAGTCGCCTTCGCCTTGCACGGATTTTGAATCACTGGACGTTTTCTTAAGGCCCTCTCGTGGCTTGAAGTGGTAGGGTGAAAGGGTTGTGTCAACGCGTCGATATGAACCGCGATTGAAATGGGAGAACCCTTTGCAACGCAATGCTAGTGCAGCTCAAACTATGCTTTGTAGTCCAGGGCCGCAATTGCATTTCAGACAAATTGGGCTGCGCACATTATTCAAATTCAGTCCGGATTCGATCTTGCCAGGTCCCAGCGTTTGCAGTCACAGCCCCTTACCAAAGTAACGCTGGCCTTGGCCATAGTCCTACAGGCGCCCGCGTGGCCGCCTGATGCCAGTCGCCTTTGTAGGCGTCGAGACTCGGAACTGTCGGCGATCACCGGCAAACGGCGCCTTGATGGTTCCGCACTTTAACCACTCTCAACCACTACCGGAGTTTCACCATGAACATGTCCAATTTTCTAGTCTCTGCTGCCAGTGCCTTGGCCATCGTTGGAACGATTGGTTTGTCCGTCGCCCAAACCACGCCACCCACTACCCCGGGTGACGCCGGTGCCACCACCGGGGCCACGCCCAGCACGACGCCGGGAAGCATGTCGGCTACACCGCTGCCGCAAAGCCCACCAGCCATGAACAACACCAGTCCCGCGACCAACACCGACAGCGCCATGACCACTGAGCGTCCGTCCCAGATCGATCGCAACTGATTGGCAGCTATCTCCATGCCGCAGCGACCGGCCATATCAAGCACCACGGTGGATGCCATCCGCCGGGGGTTGCTTGCGGGCGCCGCAGCCTCAGTCATCCTGTTTCCGGTGTCTGTGACGCCCGCGTTGAATGGTGAAATCAATTGGCGTCCTTTGCCCCATCCAAGGGCCATTGCCGTCTGGAAAGCTGTTGCCAAATATGCCGAGTTTGGAGATTTTTCACCGTCTCCCGAAGCGCGCCAGATTGCTGACTGGATTGCCGATTCCTCAGACAACGCCGGTGCGGATTTCATCGTGGTTGACAAGAAGGCAGCCACTGCGCTGGTGTTTGACCACCGGGCGCGCCTGCGCAGTTCAAGCCCGGTTTTGCTCGGTGGCGCGGTGGGAGACGACAGTGTGCCAGGCATCGGCAGCCGCCCGCTGGATCAGGTGCTGGTGCAGGAGCGCACCACCCCGGCCGGGCGCTTTGTTGGTGAACGTGGCCACAACGCCCGTGGCGAAGATGTGGTCTGGGTGGATTACGACGCCGCCGTGTCAATGCACCGGGTGCTCACGCTGCACCCACATGAACGCAGGCTTGAGCGACTGGCCAGCGAAACGGTGGCAGATAACCGGGTCTCCTGGGGTTGCATCAACGTCCCTGTGGCGTTTTTTGAAACCTACGTCAGTCCCATGTTCGCCAAGCGCCGTGGCTTGATTTACGTGCTGCCAGAAGTGAAAACGCTGCGGTCGGTCTTCAGTTCCTATGAGGACCCGAGGCGTCGTGCAAAAACCCTCGTCAATCAGGCCATCGACCCATCGCCTTCATGAGCCAGTCATCAATACAAGCCCCGCACAGAGGTGCTGCCAACTGAGCGTTCCATCTGAAGGACCCTGAGAATGCTATATATAACGTAGCAAACTATCTATATGTTTCGACGGCCTTTGCAGCTTTTGTTTATGTGAGTTGCAGGCTGATCGGCTGCAACCCGTAAATGGGCGGTGGTTTTACCTGACATTGCATCCTCGGCATAGCGTTCTTCCTACAAAACCACTGATGACCGTCTGATAGGCGGGACCGTCATCGACGCGGAAGATTTAGGTTTTGAGGAAACGCAATGCCCGCCAGCAAAAAACCGCCCAAACGCCCGCGCACGACGACCCAGCCGCCAGAAGTTGCGAACACTTTATTGCAAGCCGAAGAAGTCACCTCAGTCAAAGCGCAAGAAATGAACGAGATGGTCGCTGGACGACCATTCAATGCAAGCAAGCACCTGGAGTTCGGCCATGCTCATGCACTGGCGCCACCAGCCGGCTTTCAGTCGGCAGCCACGTCGGCGGTGCTGCTGGCCAGCACCGAGTCTGAAAAAAATGGCAACGACAAGACGGGCGCATCGGCAGTGGCTGGCGCCAACCCGATCAGCGCCGCGTTGGACCGCGTGCGCGTTGATCTAGACGGACAGACCCTGACCACCAACCAGGGCGTGCCCGTCAGCGACAACCAGCATTCCCTGAAGGCGGGCCTGCGCGGGCCGACCCTGCTTGAGGACTTTGTGCTGCGCGAAAAAATCACGCACTTTGACCACGAACGTATCCCGGAGCGCATCGTACATGCCCGCGGCTCTGCGGCGCACGGGTATTTTGAGTGTTATGACGCACAGACCAAACTCACCCGGGCGGCGCCGTTTGCTCAGGCCGGCAAAGTGACGCCCGTGTTCGTCAGGTTCTCAACCGTGGCGGGTGAGCGCGGCTCCAAGGACACCGCCCGTGACGTGCGCGGCTTTGCCGTCAAGTTCTACACCGATGAAGGAAACTGGGACCTGGTGGGCAACAACATGCCGGTATTTTTCATCCAGGACGCGATGAAGTTCCCTGACCTGGTGCACGCTGTCAAACCCGAGCCCCACCACGGCATGCCCCAGGCCGCCTCGGCCCACGACACCTTCTGGGATTTCGCTTCCCTGATGCCGGAAACGACCCACACACTGATGTGGGTGATGTCGGACCGCGGCATCCCGCGCAGCTACCGCATGATGCAGGGTTTTGGTGTGCACACTTTTCGCCTGGTCAACGCCGCTGGTGAATCGGTATTCTGCAAATTTCACTGGAAACCGCTGCAGGGCACACATTCCCTGGTATGGGACGAAGCGGTGAAGATCTCCGGGGCGGACCCCGATTTCCATCGCCGTGATTTGTGGGAGGCGATTGAATCCGGTGATTTCCCGGAGTGGGAACTCGGCCTGCAAACTTTCACTGAAGCGCAAAGCGAACAATTCAGCTTTGACGTGCTCGACGCCACCAAGCTGATTCCCGAGGAACTGGTGCCCGTGGTACCCGTTGGGCGCATGCTGCTGAACCGCAATCCGGACAATTTTTTTGCCGAAACCGAGCAGGTTGCCTTTTGCACTGCCCACGTCGTGCCAGGCATCGATTTTTCTAACGACCCGCTGCTTGTCGGGCGGATTCATTCGTATGTCGACACGCAGCTGTCCCGTCTTGGCGGCCCTAACTTCCATGAAATTCCGATCAACGCGCCGCTGGCGCCGGTTCACAACAACCAGCGAGATGGTCTGCACCGCCAGGCCATTCACCGCGGCCGCGTCGCCTACGAGCCCAATTCGCTGGGTGGCGGGTGCCCGTTTCAGGCCGGTGGCGCGGGCTTTGTCTCGTTTCCAGCCGCCGTGCAGGAAGACAAGGTTCGCGGCAACCCGGAGAAATTTGCCGAACACTACGCCCAGGCGTCCCTGTTTTTTGCCAGCCAGACTGCAATCGAGCAGGACCATATCGTTGCCGCCTTCCGCTTTGAACTGAGCAAGTTGACGGTGCCTGCCATCCGGGAGCGCATGTTGGCGTCTTTGATGAACGTGTCCACAACACTTGCCACGGAAGTGGCCGCCGGCCTGGGGATGAAGGCGCCAGCGGCCATGCCGCGGGCGATGCCCAATCCGCCCACACCGGAGGTCAAGAAGTCGCCGGCGTTGTCCTTGATGGCGTTGCCCGGAGAGTGCGGAATTCGCACCCGCCAGGTTGCCCTTTTGGTGGCCGACGGCGTTCACCACACCTCTCTTGCCGCTGTGCAGACCGCTTTGACAGCGGCCGGAGCGGTGGTGCATTTCATCGGGCCGCGTGTCGGCAAATTCATGTCGCAGGGCGGCCACGTCAAGGTTGAGGCCAACAAGTCAATGGAGAATTCGCCGTCTGTCCTGTTCGATGCCGTGGTGTTGCCTGGCGGGGCGGATGGCGTGCAAACACTGGGGGAGAACGGCCAGACGATGGAATTCCTGAAGGACGCGTACCGGCACGGGAAAACCATACTCGCGCTGGGTGAGTCGCGCGCCCTGCTCGAGCAGGCCGGCCTGCAGCAGAACGCGGCCAAAGACGCCGGCGTCCTGCTGTGCGCGGCAGACGACGTGGACGGCATGCTGCCGGCCTTGATCAAGGCCATCGCGGCGCATCGCCATGCGGCGAGGGACCGCAACCCACCCAGGGTCTGAGCATGCGAAACCACACGGCCCTCATCGTTGCGGCGGGTGTGGTATTGGCGGCGGCGGCCGTCCTGCTGGTCGCCAACTTCATGGGCGGCGAAAAAAAAATCGAGCAACACATAACACGGCTTTATTCGCTGGATGACCCGCGGTTCCTGCAGGAACTGGGCGTGCTGCTGGGGCCCGCGTTTGTCGACGGCAACCTGCCCAAGGTCCTGCGCAACGGGGACGAAATTTTTCCACCGATGCTCGCCGCGATCCGTGGCGCCCGCGCCTCCGTCACCTTCGAGACTTACATCTACTGGTCGGGTGCCATCGGCCTTGAATTTGCCCGGGCCCTTGCCGACAAAGCGCGCCAGGGGGTCAAGGTGCACGTGCTGCTGGACTGGGTGGGCAGCGCAAAAATTGATGAATCCATCGTCGATGAGATGATGGCCGCCGGCGTGTTGATCAGGAAGTTTCACCCGCCGCACTGGTCACACCTTGGGCGGTTCAATAACCGCACCCATCGCAAACTGCTGGTGGTGGACGGCCACACCGCCTTTACGGGTGGCGTCGGTATCGCGCCGCAATGGACCGGCAATGCACAGAGCCCTGACCATTGGCGCGACACCCATTTTCAGGTCGAGGGTCCGGTCGTGGCCCAGATGCAGGCGGTGTTTCTTGACAACTGGATCAAGGTCACAGGTGAAGTGCTGCATGGGCCTGACTATTTTCCCGTGTTGCCACCTGCCGGCCGTGCGCTGGCGCAAATGTTCAGCAGCTCGCCCACCGGTGGCAGTGAGAGCATGCAATTGATGTACCTGCTGGCGATTACTGCCGCCTCGCGTTCCATCGATTTGTCGGCTGCATATTTTGTTCCTGACGACATGGCGATCCGTGCCTTGGTTGACGCCATGCGCCGGGGCGTCAAATTGCGCATCGTTGTTCCAGGCGAACATATGGACAGTGAAACCGTGCGCAGCGCGTCGCGGTCGACCTGGGGCCCTTTGCTCGCCGCCGGGGCGCTGATCGCCGAATTCCGCCCGACCATGTACCACTGCAAAGTGTTGATCGTGGACAACTTGCTGGTTTCGGTGGGTTCCACCAATTTTGACAACCGTTCGTTCCGGCTGAATGATGAGGCGACCCTGAATGTCTTTGACGCTGAATTTGCCAAGCAACAAACGGCGATTTTTGAAGCCGATCTTTCGCTTGCGCGCAGCATGACGTATGCGGCGTGGCAGCAGCGGCCGGCGCGCGAGAAACTGTCAGATTGGGCCGCCTCCTTGATGAGTTCACAACTGTGAGTGTCAACCGCCCGTTACACCGCGATTTCAGCACTTTTGCACCACCGCGACCCAGCTGACCGCAGTGAACAATGACTCAAGCCGTTTCAATGGCCACAACTGGCAAATCCACCAGAGATAACGTCAACACCGGCGATGCGCAAGGTGTCGACGACCTGACCGGGCGCAACCTGCGCACGATCCTGGATCAGGAACAGGCAAAAAAGTCGGCCTTGACGCAGGGCGAACGCCTTGCCGGGCATATCGCGGCATTTTGTGGAAGTTTGCCTTTTGTCTGGATTCACCTGGCCAGTTTTGGCGTCTGGGTGATCTTCAATAGCTCACCCTGGTTTGCCAACCGTCCCGATCCGTTTCCATTTCCAGCACTGACCTTTGTTGTGTCACTGGAAGCGATTTTTCTGTCGGCCTTTATTTTGATCAGCCAAAACCACGAGACGCGCCTGGCGCAACAACGCAGCCATCTGGACCTTCAGATCAACTTGTTGACGGAACAGGAAAATACGCAAATGCTGAAAATGCTTCGCGCCATCGCCCAGAAGGTCGGCGCCAGCTTTGACGAAAACCCGGATTTGGTTGCCATGGAACAGGCCACGCGACCAGAGCGCATGCTGGAACAAATCGATCAAGCCACTCAGGGTGCCCAGGGATCACCCCCGAGGTAACTTTCAAGTGTGAGCGGCACCTGCCGCCCACACATTGGCAAACTTTAGAACGCGTACCGCACGCCCAGGCTGGTGACGCCCAAACGTTCGCGGTCGCTCGAAGCGCCGGCAAAACGCAAGTCATGCGCGTCGTACTGAAGCACTGCCGACCAGTTGGGTGTGAACAGGTATTCGGCGCCGATGCCCATGGACAGACCCCATCCGTTTTCAGCGCCGGCGGTGACGCCTGACCCTGCCGCTGAACCCACATCCGTGCGCCCGTAAATCGTGCCGATTTTCCCCAGCAAATTTAATGAAGGCGCGAGTGGAAGTTTGCCGACCAGGCGCAGGCTCAAGCCTTCAGCACGGGTGCTGCCACCGACGCGGTTGATTCGACCGAAATCGGTGTAGCCCGCCTCTAGGCCCAGGTTGTTGGTGAAGTAGGCGCCAGCAGACAGGGTGTAGGCCGAGCTGCGGTTGTCTGAGGCGAATACACCCGTGCCGTTGTTCAGGCGATAGTCGGTTTGGCCTGCGCTCAGGTCGATGTAAGCCTTGGGCGAGCCGTTCCAGGCGAAGGGGCCGCCCGTGTTTTGGGCGGAACTGCTGCTTTGAGCCTGCACTGCCGAAGCGCCAGCCAATGCCGCGGCAGTCAAAAACAAGCCAGTGATGTGTTGAAAACGTTTGTTCATGATGTGTCCTGAAAAGTGGCCAAAGGGTTGTGACGATGATTGGAAATACCGTAACAGCGTCATCACAACGAAGAGGCTTTAACTGTAGGTTTCCCAGGGTTGCCGCGCTGCAGGCAGGTTGCACCAGTGGCTGTAGGACAAATCCGAATAACCTGAGTTCCAGCCAACTTGTTTCAAGATGCTGCCCGAATCCCCGGCCAGGGATTTATTGGTCAGACAAACCGCTGCTGTTTGGTCGGGTTTTGGACACACCAGAAGCCTCTGCTGCCAGCTGGTCGGCAAAGCCATGGTTGACATCGCGGTGATTTGCTTCGTCAGCCCGCACGGCCAGCACCACGTCGCTGAGCCTGGCATCGGCGCGCAGGTTCCAGTAGGCAATGGCAATGGCGGGTGCCGCCACATTGGGTGAATTGCCACTTTCAATCTGGGCCAGGTACTGGGAGTAACTCAGCACGGCCTCCTCTTCAAAATAACCCACGACGCGGTGCGCGGTGCGGGCCGATATCAAATACAGCAGGAAGAAGCCGACGTAGAAAATCCATTGCGTGAACATCACCACCAGGCGTTCAAATGCAGTGGGCTGGGCCAGGGCGACGAATGTCATCAAGTGCATGCGTTCGTTTTCGGCTTCCTCCAGCAGCGTGTGGATCCAGCCGCCATCGCCACTCATGCGGCGCAGGCACTTCAGGTGGGTGATGGTGGCGCCCACCATGCCGGGGACCGCCGCAACGGTTTCAAGAACGATGGCGCGGTGCCCATACCGCTGTGCAAAAAAAGCGTCGGCAATCAGGCGCAGCATCTTGGTAAAGGCCAACGCAAAGTGGTCTCGGAACCCTTGCGCGGCGTGATGCGACAGGTGATCGCCGTCAGGCATTTTTGAATCAGACATGGGATTTGTCCTTGTTCTAAAAGATGCAGAGTGAAAATGGCAATAGGCCGTCGAATTATATACTTGTTATGCTATTAAAGGTATAGCATTCCGCGGGAGTCCGCGAAATTGACTGGCCGCAAAGGCCCAGATCATCCGCGCCGCATTGGGGCCTTTGGGGTCGCTGTTGGCCTGGTTTGCTGCGCCGCCGCTCCAGGCGTGCCCAAGGCCCTTGATCAGGCAATGCCTGACGACCAGCCGACGCTGCTCTGAATAATCGGTGATCGTCATTGGGTAACGCGCGCCGCGCTGTACCGTTCGCACGGAAACGCTTTGGGCGCCTTCGCAGGCGGCCCAGCGCTGGGCCGCATCACTTGCGTTTTGCGGCACCACCACGTGGTCGCCAGCACCATGGATCACCAGCAGGGACGGCAACGGTTCGCCTGCGCTCCCAGCCGTCAACGGCGGCAAGGACAATGCTTGGGGCCCACGCCCGCGCATGGCAGCCAGCGCGCCGGCTTGTGAGCGCGCCACACCCGGTGCGATGCCGGAATGCATAACCAGCGTGCGAAAGCGCCCCGGGTGGCGCGTTGCCAACAGGGCCGCCATGCCAGCTCCGGCGGAAAATCCCACCAGTGCAACCCGGTTCGTGTCCACCGGCTGCGTTTGAATGATCAGGTCAACCACCGAAAGTATGGCGTCCGCTTCGCGCTGGGCCTGGCCTGAACGTGTGGCGAACCAATTCCAGCAGCCGTGCAGATTTGCGCTGCGGTCTTGCTCCGGATACACAATTAAAAAACGTTCCCGCGCTGCAACCTGGTTCATCTGGCTGGCGCTGGCCATCGACTGGCCATTCTGGCCACATCCATGCAGCATCACGAAGAGTGGCAACGGCTCGCCGATATTCACGCCGGTTGGTTTATAAAGCTGGTAGCGGCGCCTGCCTGCCCATCCCGAATTCGCGCCTGCGCGTGAACCTGGCTTGACCTGCGCCGGTCGGCTTCCGGCTTTTGCAGCCACCTTGGAGCCGGATCGCGCCGTTTTTTTTCCTGACCGCAACGCCGACGCAATCGCTTGTGCGCCGGCGCGCACAGCCAGACGCGTCATCGTAGTCAGGCTCTTTTTGAAAGCCCGGCTGCCGAAGAGTTTGAGTGTGCCTCTGGCCAATGCTGGGGTCTTGTTCAATGCCGATCGGGTTTGCAACAGTGCCAACGGGGCATTGGGCGAGCCGGCGATCCGGGGTTACGCGCTGTCTTGCAAGCAGTCTCAGGACCGCAGAAATTCCAGCAGGTCTTTGGTCAGGCGTTGTTTGTGTGTGGCAAACAGGCCATGCGGCGCGCCTTCATATTCGATCAAGCTTGCTTTTGGAATTCCCGCGGCCGCGGCTCTGGCAGAGGCGTCGATGGGAACCGTCTTGTCTTGTGTACCGTGAATGATGAGTGTGGGCACGGTGAAAGCGGACAAGTCATCGCGCAAATCCGTGGTGGCGAAGGACTTGGCGCACTCCAGCGTGGCCTGGAGGCTGGCTTGCATTGACACACTGCGCGCCCATTCCAGCACCGGGTCGCTGACGGGGTGCGACATCATTCCGACACCAAAAAAGTCCTTGAAGAACCCGGTGAAAAATTTCGCCCGGTCTTCTTTGATCGCCTGCGCCATGCCGTCGAACACTTCTTGCTCCGTGCCGTCGGGGTTGTCGGCGGTTCTGAGCATGAACGGAACGATCGACGCCACCAGCGCCGCTTTTGCGACCGAGCGGCCGTTGTGTCGGGACATGTAGCGCGCCACTTCGCCGCCGCCCATGGAGAAACCCACCAAAATGGCGTCTTTCGCACCACACTGCTCAATCACCGCCGCCAGGTCGTCTGCCAGCGTGTTGTAGTCGTAGCCACTCCAGGGCTGTGAGGAGCGCCCAAAACCACGGCGGTCGTAGGCGATGGTGCGAAAGCCCGATTGCACAAAAGCCATGGCCGCATCGTCCCAGCTGTCGGACGAGAGCGGCCAGCCGTGCATCAGGATGACGGGTTGGCCGCTGCCCCAGTCCTTGACATAGAGTTGAGTGCCGTCGGTGGTGGTGATCATGGGCATGTGGGGCTCCGTTTCATTGCAGGTTGAGAATCCAGGGTAAAAAATCGAATGATCGGGCGCTCCAGGGCATCCTAGTGCGCCTACGCGATGTGATCCAGTGCGGCCTTGCCTGCAGCTGCCGCAGCTACGCTAATGAAGGTGCCCCAGGCCATGTCGATCACGGCCAGGCTGGCCGGCCAGTTGCGCAGCGTCGCCAGATTGGTCAGGTCATAGGTGGCGTAAGCAAGGAGTCCGAACAAACCGGCCATCAGCAGCGTCTTGTCCCAAGAGGTGGTGACGCCATTTGGCGCCACTGCAAAAATCATCAAACCCAGGGGAAAAAGCACATAAAACACAAGCGCCGCCGGCAAATAGGGTGGGTCGGCCATCAAATGCCCGATAGCCTCCTGGTACAGCGGTTTGGCAATGAATCCGAGCCAGATTGCATCCAGCGCAAGCATCAACGCCGCAGTGGCGCCGTAGGCAGCGAAATAACGCGTCATGGCTGCGCTTGACGCGCATCCGGACTGTCAAGGCCTGTGTCGGGTGACTCAAACGTCTGCGGTTCGTCATCAGGCGCCGTTACCAGTTCTTCAACAATCAAACTGCCGTAACGTTGGGCTGATTTGGCGTGATGTTTTTTTGCTGCAGCCGCAACGCTGGCCACCTGTTCGCCGTTGGGGGCGTGCACCACCAAGAAACTGCATCCGCCTTCAGCAAGCACCCGGTGCGCCTTGATGAGGTTGAGATCCTGCCCAACCGAAGCCAAGGGGCTCGCCGTCAACAGTTGCGCGTCCACCTGGTTGATCATTTCCTGCGGCGTGTATCGGACCATGTCGCCTGCTGAAAAGCCTTGGGCTGCCAACGCACTGGCCAGCGCCTGCAATTTCTCAATGCTGCCCAGCGCGACGACGACGTGGCCCACGGGCTTGAAAACGCCAAATGAGGTGGGGGGATTGGACTTGTTCATTTGACGCTCCGTTCGCTTGTATGACGATGATGGCCTGATTGCCTGTGACCGACTGTGCGTTAGCGAAGCCAAAGCAAGTGTGAATCAATCGTTGGGGCTGACGATCCGGTCGTATTCCGGATCATCCTGAATCAGGGCTTGAATTGGACCTTCATCGGGATCGACAAATGTTGGACCCTCATCGTCCGGCTCCAGCGGATCCAGAACGGGGACGCTGTGCAAGTCCCGGGGAAGATTGCTGCGCATGGAAATCTCCGATAAAAGGAAAAGATCTTCGTTGAGCGCTTCGTTGGCATCGATCAGACAGATGCCTGACTTGCTGTCGGCCAATTCCGACAGGCCCTAGTCGGCAGTTTGCTGGCGCAGGTATTCCTCGCGTTTCATCGCGAGATATTCGCTGCGATCGAGTTCATGCAATTGGCGTGGATAACGCTCAACGGCGCTGAACCAGGTTTGCAGGCGTTTATCCAGCTGCCCCTGCGGCGGCTCGGAGCCTGCGGCCAGAAAACTGTCTATCGCAAGGTAATAACGCATGGTGTTGCGCTCTGCCAGTCCGCGCACACCGCCAATGTAAATGGGCTGCCCGTCGCTTGCTTTTCCGAGTGGCGTGAAACCCACTTTATGGCGTGCCGCAGTTGCAAGGTAAGTTTGAATCGCCAGGCGGGCGGCAAAATTCATGGAATACGAATAACTCAATTTCAAAAAAGACTTGGCGTCGGGTAACGCAATGGCCTTCAGATTGATGCGGTAGTCGCTGGTTCCCATTGGCCCATTTTTGGTACTCAGCTTTATTTCAGGGTAAGTGGGCGTCGCCGTGGCTGTGGTGAAGGTGAATTCAACACGCGCAGCATCTTTGAGGTTTTCGGCAGTTTTTTTGCCAATATTTACTTTGAGAAATGTGCCACCCGGTGTGATGACCGCGCGGCAATACTTGGTGTTGATGTGCAAGGACAACACGTCGCACCAATGGTCGGGGTCGTTCAATCTCGCGCTGACGTCAGAAAACGGGTAATCGACTACCGCATGCACTTCGCCCGTGACGCGGCTGGGCGTTTCCTGAGAATCCAGAACCAGCGGACGATTAAATTGATTTTGCCGAAGTTGCGGCTCCAAAGACGCATATTTAGCGAGCAAATCCTGCGTCGCGTTGCCTTCAGCTAGAGCGGGGAAAAAGGATCCTGCCAGCCCCAGCAGAAGGAGGCACTTCAGCAGTACCGCAGCGGGCCGTGCCAAGTCAGGAAGGGCCATAACGACTCCGCTTCATAACCAGTACTCCCAAACCCTGGCCAACATCTCCTTAATTCGAAGATCGAGTGGACGTGCCAGCCATTGCTCCAACATGATTTCGTCAGACGCTGCCAGGTCTTTGTTGAACATCGCCTGCACCTGGCTGCCAAACTCGGTGCCCAACACCACCGCGTTGAGCTCCTCGTTGTGCAGAAAGCTGCGCCAGTCAAGGTTGGTTGATCCAATCGTTGCCCAGACGCCGTCTACCAGGGCCGTTTTGGAATGCAGGATAACGTCTCTGCGTTCATAGATTTTCACGCCTGCGCGCAGCAACTGTTCGTAAAAACCGCGCCCGATGTGAAACACCATCCAGGAATCGGTCTGGCTAGGCAAAATCAATTTCACTGCAACACCCCTCTTGGCGGCGGCTTCCAACGCGGCCAGCAGTTGGGGGTCGGGGGCAAAGTACGCGTTGGTTAAGAAAACACTGGTCTCCGCGTTGCCAATCGCAGACAACAAAGTGGCGTAGATCAGGCTGAAGGGGTCTGTCGGAGAGCTGCCGATCGCCCGCACAACCTGTTTGCCGACATTCCTGGGAGGAGGGAAATAATTCTTCTGTGCCAAGGGCGGGCCGTTTTGCTTCTCCCAGGTGGCCAGGAACAGCTTCTGGAATTCAGCCACCACCGGACCTTGCAACTGCAGGTCGGTATCGCGCCAGGCCAAGTTTTCTTCAGACTCTTTGCGGGATCGCTGACCGAAAGATCCCCCGGAATAAACGCTGCTGATGTTGATGCCGCCGAGAAAGGCCATGGCGCCGTCGACGATCAACAATTTGCGGTGATCCCGCTGGTTCAAGGCCCAGGTTTTTCGGGCCGCCAGCGGGTTGACGGGATTGAATTCGAGGACATTAACGCCGGCGTCGCTCAGCTGTTTAAAAAATGTGGTCGGCGTACCCAGAGTTCCGACACTGTCCCGGATGATGTTGACTTGTACGCCTTTTTTCTGTTTGTCAATCAAAGCCTGCGCAAACTTCTGTCCGATCTCGTCGTCGTCCAGAATGTAGGTTTCCAGGTTGATGTGGTCCTTTGCCGCCCGGATTGCGGCAAACATGGCGCGATAGGTCGTTGGGCCGTCCTGCAACAGCTGCACCTGGTTGCCTGTCGTCAAAGGCGTACCGACGAGCGTTTCCTCCAGGGCCAGATGGCGGTCGAAAATATTGCTGGCAATGCTGCTGCTACGCAATCGGTCCAGAACTACCTTGCTCTGTGCAGCCGTTAATTCGCCCTTTGCGCCTTCAAGCAATACCGCCCGTCGTTTGGGGCCAGCAAAATCTGGATCGATGGTTGGCAAGCTGCTGCAACCAGCCAGACCCAACCATGCAATCGCGCACCACGCCAGCAAACTAGCCAGGACGCGCGCTGTCGGCATCGGCAATCGTGCCGCTCTAAATTCGACCCATGACCAGCAACACAATAAGAATGATGACGACAATCCCCAGGCCGCCACTGGGGCCGTACCCCCACTTGCTGCTATGTGGCCAGGTCGGAAAAACACCGATCAACATCAGGATCAGAACGATCAACAAGATGGTGCCCACGCTCATGAAAATCTCCCTGGAATTGACATTGATGACACCTAATTCGAGGCGGCTGAAGCAGGAGCGGCGGGAACCACCACAACTGTGCTGCCTGAGCTGCCAGTGTTACCCGTTGCACCGGTGGGACCGGGCGGGCCGGGAACGGCCATTGGGGTCGCTGGAGTGACGACGACTGCCGGTTTGTCGCAGGCGCTCAGTGCGACCATGGAGAACAGGGCGATTGCGAGAAGGGGGTGATTCATGACGCATTCCTTTGAGAGTTAAAAGTCAGGCACAGGTGACGTGGTGCCACACGCAGACAAACCGATTGGAAGGTTCCTGCCGAGTAGCGTGTGGGGTGAGGGTAAGGCCGCGACAGGTATTGGTCTGTGCGATAACGAACACAATTTGGCGATATGGGATGCGTTTCGGCGGCCGCCATGTTCATCTCGTTTCCGAAGCGTGTAAATCAGCTGGCCCGGGGTATGGACTCTGACCGCGCGCGGCTGAAAGCGAAGCCAAACCGGCCAGCCAGGATTGTGCTGGCACATTGGCGATGATCTTGCTCAAAATTTGTGGCATTAGCCCGGCCAGAACCGTAGGCGCGGTGAGCCAGCGCCACGGTCGCACCCAAACAAACATTCCTCCGAGCGCCAGCGCACCTAGCACAAGGGTTAGTGGCGCGCGTTGTGCTATTGGCAACAAGGCCGTCTTCGCCGCCTCGGCAACGCCCAAGCTGGCTTTTCGAATGGGCTGATCAGCCCACCAAGCGCGCAGTGCAGTCAATACAGCGCCAAATCCAGGAAGGTTGTTGAGTCCCTCCAGCCAGGCCAACGGTGGTTTATTTGCTCCCGCTGCGGCAATATTGACTACAAGTCCCTGGCGAAAGGCTTCGCGCGACAGCGTCAAGCGCTCACAGGCCAAAGTGGCACGAACAGAAGCCGCCGTCATGCTGAACCCGCATCTCGAACCATCGCCAGATCCGCTGCCAATTGGCGCTTGACATTGATAAACGGCACTGCCTTTGCATACCGGCTGGCGAAAAACAGGCAAGCAAATGCCAATACGAAAGGCGCAACCGGCACTGCGATCAGCGCCCAAGGCGCCGGACTTTCAGCGACAGGCACCATTGCCCACAACATCAAAGCGACACCCGCAAAAATAACGCCAACTGCCAAGGCGAAAACAGCCGCGCCGTTGAATAGCAACTGACGTTTCCAGTTTTCACCTGCAATTCCAAGTTCACTGGACAACAACTCGGCATAGGCCTGTGCGTGGTCCACCAAGAGTTCTGGCCGCGCAGTGATCAGGCGGACGATCGGTTGAAAAAGTGGATGGAACAAAGGCTTAGACCGCTGGTTAACGGGTGGCTGAGTTTGGGCTAAGAGACAGCCTAAATGCGCCGATTCGAACCACTCATCATGCTGATCAGGGCCATAAGAGCAGCTCCGGTCGCTGCGGCAATCAGCATGGCCTTCACGGGCTCCTCTTTGACATAACTCACCGTACCGTCGCGTGCTTTGAGCGCGGCGTCGGTGACTTGGCTCGATGCGGTACGAACGACATCCCGGCTAGTTTGAAGCAGCTCACCCGCTTGACCCGCAACATTTGCCAACATCGGCCCGGCCTGGTTACGGATTCCTTGCACGCTGCTGCTCAAGCTGTCCAGCGCACCGTTTGCCGCGTGCTGTGTGGACTGGATGGCCTGGTCCGCTTTGTCGGCAAGTTTGTCTGCGAAGCGGGAAGTGTCTTGGGAAGGGTTGGATGAAATCATGTGAATTCCTTGGTGGGTTGAGCTGTGGTTGATGTTTTGTGATGGCCTGTTGGCGCAAAACGTTTTTGTAAATCAAGTATGTCCTGCCCCGATCTGTTCAAATGTCAGCGCTACTGCTTTTCATATGTCGGGCATTTGATGCAACCGGCGTAGGACGTTGCCGACAGAAAGCGGGTTCGCTCGGCGGATATCACTATGCTTGTCATTCGCTCCAATCGCCGTTGCAGGTTGATGGAAATCGGCGGATGACAGCACCTGCTGACCGCGCAAAATAGTAGAAATAATAGAACTGCCACTGTTGCGTGGCGGCGGCACAAATCCAGTCTGGTTTCAGCCCGGATCAAAACTGTGGGATCATGCTGCCAAACAACTAACCGCACCCCATGATTCGAATTGCCATTGTTGACGACCACGCCACGGTGCGGGCGGGCTTGCGCCAATTTTTTGCCGAACAGATCGACTTCGAAGTCGTGGCCGAAGCCACCACTGGGCGTCAGGCCGTCGACATCGTTCGAAAAGGCGAGGTGGACGTCATCCTGATGGACATTTCCATGCCCGACCAAAGCGGGGTTGACGCACTGGCTTCGATTCGGGCCCGTGCACCGGATTTGCCGGTGTTGATTCTGAGTGGATTTCCCGAGGCCCATTACGCAACCACATTGTTGCGCCAAGGAGCCAGCGGATATCTGAACAAGGAATGTGACCCGCAGGAAATCGTGACAGCGATACGCACGGTATGTCGAGGGCGCAAATACATTACTGCCGGTGTTGCAGAACAACTGGCTGACAATTTGATCGGCGGCGCCGACAAACCCCTTCACGAACAGCTGTCGGAGCGGGAGCTTCAGGTATTTCTACGCCTGGCCAAAGGAGAAACGGTCGGGCACATGGCAGTCAGCATGTCGCTCAGCGTGAAAACGGTGAGCACCTACCGCACGCGTGTCATGGAAAAAATGAAGCTGGATTCCAACAGCGAACTGACCTACTACGCCATGAAGAATGGCTTGATCCAGTAGCAGCGGAAGACCGGCTCGGTGCCGACGCCACCTTACTGCAGCAGTGCGGGCGAGGTGGTGTCAGGGTCGCCTGATGACAATTTTTCGCAGAAGTGGATCAATGCGTCAATGTCATTGGACTTGTCAAAAACCCGTCTGGCGCCCAACTCTATGCATTTGAGCCGCATGTCAACGGTCGCGTAGTTTGTCAACACAACCAGGTTGCAACCCAGGGCCATGGCGTTGACGCTTCTAAGCACGCCCAGACCTGAACCACCCTTGAGGAAAATATCGATGATCACCAGGTCTACCAGGTTACTGGTGTCCGCCAGCCAGGCCACCGCCGAAGCCTCATCTTCCGCGGTTCCGATGACCTTGACGTCGCTGAGTTCTTCGAGCGTCGTGATCAAACTTTGACGAATCACCGCACTGTCCTCGACAAGGTAAGTCTTTAGCATATGCATGTAGTGTATTTACCCAATCGAGCTTCGCCCCATTATGAATTTGCTTTATTTTTAATGCTACGAGCGACCAGGCCGATCAATTGTAAGTAATCTCCTACATGTGGCAGTGGTGATCGTAGGATATTTACTACGCCGCCTAGCGATCTGGTCCGCTGTTCCTGCAGCCTCGATTTCCGGACAGTAGACGCCATGTCCAACACTTCCACATATTCCGTGAAAACCAACTTGAAAAGATCCATCGCCGGAGTTGCTTTTGCCTTTGCCTTTTCCAGCCAAGTTGTCGCGCAGGTGACTTTTTTTGAAAACGACGATTTTGAGGGGCGCTCCTTCAGTACCGGTCAACGGGTCGAAAACTTCAGCGACTCTGGCTTCAACGACCGCGCGTCGTCGGTCATTGTCCTGAGCCGTCGCTGGGAAGTGTGTGAGCATGCAAAACATGACGGCCAATGCAGGGTTCTGCGCCCGGGACGCTACCCGTCGCTGACTGCGATGGGCATCAACGACCGTATTTCTTCGGTCCGTCCGATTGGCAACGACGCGCAGGTTGGAGACTATCGGTATGCACCGGCACCTTCACCGGTTTATGACAATCGCAGGCGCAACAACGAACGCCTGTTTGAGGCCGATGTCACTTCCGTGCGTGCAGTTGTGGGGCCACCCGAACAACGCTGTTGGGTGGAGCGGGAGCAGATCTCGCAACAACAAAACAATTCAAATGTTCCCGGAACTGTAGTCGGTTCTGTTATCGGCGGCATCCTGGGCCACCAGGTGGGCGGTGGCCGCGGCAAAGATTTGGCAACCGTCGGCGGTGCGATTGCCGGTGGTGTCCTGGGCGCGCAGGTGGGACGCAATAGTGCCGGCCAGCCGTTGCCGACTCAGAGCGTGCAACGCTGCGCAAATATTCCGGGTCAGGTGCGCGCGGACTTGTGGGACGTCGGTTATACGTTCCGCGGCATCGACCACCAGATTCAAATGACCACGCCACCTGGCCCAACTATCGTTGTCAACCGCCGGGGTGAACCCAGGGCCTGACGCTTTCTCCCAACCACCACCCTACCTCAACTTCAAGGACATATATGAACACCCTTACCAAACTCAATCGGTCAATAATCGCCTGCGCCCTGCTGGCATTGCCTCTGGCATTTGCGCCAGTGTTTGCTGCGCCTATCAGCAAGGCCGACTTTAACCAGGGCAAGGATCGCATCAGTTCCGAGTACAAAACTGCCAAAGACAAATGCAAGGCCCTGACTGCCAACGCCAAGGACATCTGCATGGAAGAGGCCAAGGGCAAGGAAAAAGTCGCCAGAGCGGAACTGCAATACAGTTATTCGGAGAAGCCAGGAGACCGCGTCAAAGTGGCTGAAACGAAGGCCAAAACCGCTTATGAGGTGGCCAAGGAGAAATGCGACGATTTGGCCGGAAATCCTAAATCCGTGTGCAAAAAAGAAGCCAAAGCGGTCGAGACCAAAGCACTGGTGGATGCCAGAATGGCTGGAAAAATCAGCGACACACGCAAGGAAGGGGCGCAGGACAAAATGGACGCAGACTACAAGGTTGCCACGGAAAAATGTGATGCACTGGCTGGCGATGCCAAATCCGGTTGTGTAGCCAGCGCGAAGGCGAAGTTCGGAAAAAACTGAATTTCCGGTGAGTTGGCGCTGTTTATGGGGCTTTCCAGGGTTGGTCCAACCGGCTGGAAAGTTTCATGGCCGGCGCCTTTTCAGTCCGGATGTTCCCCTGCCATTGGCATAAAAACCGCTCACAGCGAAAACGGTGTACAGGTATGAACTTGCTCAGCAGAAAATCAATGCGACGGCGTGGCGTCCGTACCAAGGTCTTGTCACATTGCGGGCAGCGGTGTGCGGTGGTGCTTCCATAACCTGGTGTGAAGATAGCTGACTCAGGGTGATTCATGATTGCCGGCTACTTCCGTCCAACTGCAAGCAGGAATATGCCCAAGGCCAGTCCGCCAGCGCTGACGATCAACGGAACATTGACCCTTTCTTTTTCCTGTACCTTGAGTTCGATTGGGCCCAGTTTCAGTCCCGTAGTTTCTTTGGTGTAGCTGAAACCCCCGTATAAGAGACCCAATATTCCGCCAATTACGAGGATGATTCCAATCAACTTTGTAGGGTTCATTTGTGCCTTTCGTGACTTTATTTGATGCCAGTTCGCAGATTAACTGCAGTTTGGTCACGTGTATGTGCGCCAGCGCACAGTGCAAATTGGCGCCATTGGCCTGAATTTGATCTTACGTAACCTGTTGAATGGAGTTCAATTTTCATGACTACCTATCCAGTGAATTGGTTTCTCACCGCCAGCTTGTTGTCCTTGGTGTCACTGGCAATGGTGGCTTGCAACAAACCTCCTGAAAGTACCAATGCCGCGGTGGTGGCAACAACCATCGGCACTGAAATTGACGACACAGTGATTACGGCGGGTGTCAAGTCCGCGTTGCTGGCCGATCCAGACGTCAAGAGTTTCGACCTCAAAGTTGAAACCCGCAAGGGTGAAGTGCAATTGAGCGGATTCGCGCAGAACCAGACGCAGATCGAGCGCGCTGTTTCGTTGGCGCGAGGGGTCCAGGGCGTCAAAAGCGTTTTGAACAACCTCAGTCTCAAAGGGGCGCCGGTGAGTTTGGGCGCCGGCGTAGACGATGCAGTCATCACAACGCGCGTCAAGGCCGCGCTGCTTAACGACCCGGCTGTCAAAAGTGGCGATATCTCAGTGGCAACCAGTAAAGCGCAGGTTCAGCTCAGCGGTTTCGTCAATGACCAAAAGCAGATGGATCGCGCCATTGAGGTTGCTCGGTCGGTGGAGAACGTGGCGGGTGTCAGCAACGAGATGGTCATCAAGAAATGAGACTGGTTGCCGTGATCGTCGATCCGCGTCTGGCCGAGCCAAAACAGCGTCAATCCGCCTCCCTCTAGGGTGGAAGATTGGTCGACGCCGGCAGCGTCGCATGAATTTTGGTGCCTCTACCGGGAGCCGATACCACCGACAGGCGGCCCCCTTCGGCAGCAACGCGGTAATGCATGCCAACCAGCCCGAATGCGGAGTCGGGACTTGTTCCCATCTCAAATCCAACGCCATCGTCGCGAACCACCACCTCGACATGCTCATCATGTTGACGAAGGTCGATCCAGACGTTTGACGCCTTCGCGTATTTGTTGATATTGGTGATGGCTTCTTGCACCAACCGATAAACCACAAGCTCTGCGTTGCTTGACAATTTTGTGGGTTCAAACGACTGGTGGGTTTTGATGCCGGACTGCTGGCTGAATTCCTGTGCCAGAATTTCAAGCGTATGTGCCAGTCCCAAATTGCTCAGGGCGGATGGCCGCAGATCCTCGATGATGCGCCGGCCCAGCGCAATGGCGTCGTTCACCGATGCCACCATGTGTTGCAGGAGCTCCAGGCTTTGTGGTGACGAGGTGAGCAGCCGTGATCGGATGCGGGCCGCGTCAAGCTTGACCGACGTCAACAACGCGCCCAGGTCGTCGTGCAGGTTTCGTGCCAGCCGATGGCGTTCGTCTTCCCGGGCGTTCTGCAGGTGATCCGCCAGCTCGGTGAGTTGGGCTGTGCGGTTGATCACTTCCACCTCCAGGCGGTTGCGTTCGACCTGCACTGCATTGAGCAGCTCCTGCTGTTTGGTCCAAAGCGCGAAGTTCTGGCGCAGGTACATGAAAAGACCGATGAGGCTGAGCAGGCCAAACACCGCGACACCGATGCGGTCGGCGTCCAACAGTTGGTAAACCTCGGCCCGACCGCCAGCAACTTTTCGTGTTTCGTAGTCCAGCAACACCCGGCTCAAACGCCGAATGGTTTCCATCTGCTCTTTGCCGATGTCAGACAGCACGATCTCCCGTGCGGCATCCGCGTTGCCGTTGTCGAAGCGTTCAATCGTCAACGCCAGCTCGGAGAGCCGGATATCGGAGGCCAGGCGAAGCTTGTCCAGAATCTCACGTGCGGGCGGGTCAGTTTGGTAATGCCCGCTTATGGATGCGAAGGTTTCCCCGATTTTTTTTAGCGCGTTGTCGTAGGGTTCCCGGTAATCTCTTCGCCCGGTGACCAGGTAACCCCGTTGCCCGGTTTCGGCGTCAACAATGCTGCGGGTCAATTCCTGAAGGTTGGTCCGTGCCAGGGCCATTTCGCCCAGGCGGTTCAAGGTCTTGAAGGCTTGCCTATACGCCACTTCGTTGAAAAACAGCAACACCAAAATCATCACACAAGCCAGGGAGAAGGTGATCCAACTGCTCTTGCGGATCGAGAAAAATCCCATGGTCAAACTCCAATCGATCTGATGACGGGCGCCACCGCGTTTGTTGTTGACGCCGTCACGGCGTTTTGCGCCAAAGAATTTTCGCTGCCCATTGGGTGAAGTTGCGAGCTCAAACCAAACACTTGGCTGCTTGGTTTCAACAAGACATGCATGATTTGATTTTTACCCCATGGATAAGTCTGTGCGCAAAACAACATTGCTATATTAAAGATAGCTATAAAGCTATATTATATGACGGCCTACTGCTGATTTGCTTGTATGCTTTCAGATGCCACACGCCCGGGTGGCAATGTGCCGCTGCGCAATTGACGGTAAGTATTGAATGAAAATTTCAAACCGTTGGCCGAAACCTGGGGCGCGCCGGCGGTCTTGACCCAGTTCGGACCCAATGGCGGCGCAAAGGCGTCGGCGGCGAAATCGGCATCAATTTCGGTGACTTCCGCGGTCTGTGCCAAAGGCAGGGCTTGCGCGTAAATTTCGGCGCCACCGATCACCCAAACGTCAGTCGAATGCTCGCATTTAAGTAGCGCAACCTGCAATGTTCTGGACCGCTCTGCGCCGTGTTCATGCCATACCTCGGAGCGGGTGAGCACAATATTGCGCCGTCCCGGCAAGGGTTTGAATTTTGCTGGCAGGGACTGCCAGGTTTTGCGCCCCATGATCACCGGGCAGCCCGCTGTTTTGAGTTTGAAATGCGCCATGTCTTCGGGCAGGCGCCAGGGCAGGGCGCCGTTCAATCCAATGGCGCGGTTGCGGGCCTGGGCCCAGATCAGGTGTAACTGCATCGGTGCGCCGGTCAAACCGCCACCGGGGCCTTGATGGCGCCGTGGCTCAAATAATCCACGATCTCAAAGTCTTCAAACACATAGTCAAACATTGAGGCCGGGCGTCGTTTGATGTTGAGCGTGGGGTAGGCGAATGGGCTGCGGCTCAGTTGCAGCTCGACCTGTTCGTGATGGTTGCTGTAAATGTGGCAGTCGCCGCCGGTCCAGATGAAATCGCCCACGTCCAGGTCACACTGTTGCGCCAGCATGTGGGTGAGCAGGGCGTAACTGGCGATATTGAAGGGCACGCCCAGGAAAATGTCGGCGCTGCGCTGGTACAGCTGGCAACTAAGCTTGCCTTTGCTGCCAGGCAGGGCGGCAGGCGCCACATAAAACTGGAAGAAGGCATGGCAGGGCATCAGCGCCATTTTGGAGAGCTCCGAAACGTTCCAGGCACTCACGATCATGCGGCGCGAATCGGGGTTGGTTTTCAATGTTTGCACGACCTCGCTGATCTGGTCGATGTGGCCGCCATCAGGGGTCGGCCAGCTGCGCCATTGGACCCCGTACACCGGGCCCAGATCGCCATCGGGCTTGGCCCACTCGTCCCAGATGGTGACGCCGCGCTGGTTGAGCCAGTTGTTGTTGGACGAGCCGCTGAGGAACCACAACAACTCCTGCACGATGGCCTTGACGAACACCTTTTTGGTGGTCACCAACGGGAATCCCTCGGTCAAATCAAAGCGCATCTGGTAGCCGAAAACGCTTTTCGTGCCGGTGCCGGTGCGGTCGGATTTTTGCGCGCCGGTGGTGTACACGTGGCGCATGAAGTCTTCGTATTGGGAGCGGACCGGTGCTTGGGTGAGGCGCATGGGCGTTATTTTTTGTTGAAGAGCGAATTTTATAGATTCACCATTCGCGCAGACGCGATGCGCCCCAAGCCGCCCCTCACAGCAGCTTTTGAATCAAGGCGCCCTTGAAGAGCACCGGTCCGGTCGGCCCGCCTGCGCTGGGCACGCCGCCCTTGGGTTCCAGGCTGATGGCCAGGGCCGGAACCTCTTTCACGTCGCCTTCGGCAGCAGTCAGGCGCAATACCCTGTCGCCACCCAACACGCCCAACGACTTCGGCCCGCCGGCGGGTGGCAGCGCCCACAGCTGCAGGGAACGGTCGTTGGCTTCCTGGTAGGCGCCTACGCGTTGCAGCGTGAGCCGCCTGTTTTTAGGATCAAAGGTCACCAGCATGGAGGCGGCCAATTTGTCGTCAGCCAGCACCGCCACGTATTCGATTTGGGGTGTGGCCAGCAATTTGGCCTGAAGTTGCTGAATCTCGTTGCCCATCTGGCCTCGCAAGTTCAATCCGACCGACACCGCCGCAACCGTTGCGAATGCGCCAGCGATTGCGGCGCCCCGCCACAACGGCAAACTTTGCAACCACCCACCCAGCCCTTGGGCGGGCGCGCGGGAAGCAGCGGCGGCAAGGCGCGCGTCCTGCATCGCCTGGGCGCCGGTTTCACCCTTGATCAAGTTGTCAATGCGGGTCCAAACCGCGGGCGGCGGCAGGGCCGCGGGTTGTAGTTCGTTCAGGCCGGCGATGCGCGCTTGCCAAATCAGCGCTGCCGCACGCACCACCGCGCTTTCGCGCGCCAGCACCTCAAAACGGCGACGTGCGCCGCCGCGCAGGGTGCCCAGGGCATAGGCACCGGCCAGGCGGTCAAGTAGTTCAGGCGTATGGGACAAATTCACGCGGTCAATCCTCAGGCAAAACGCGCCATGCACAGTCGCAGTTGTTCCAGGCCGCGCCGGATCCAGGTCTTCACGGTTCCCAGCGGCAACCTGAGCTGTCGCGCCAGGTCGTTGTGGCTGAGATCGCGGATGTAGGCCAGGCTCACCACCTCGCGGGGCCCATGGTCAAGTTGGCCCAGGCATTGGTGCAGCGCCCAGGCTTGCTCACTGGCCAGCGCCTTGTCCATTGGATTGGGCGCGTCGCCTGGCAAGGTCTGCGCCAAGGTGTCGTCGAGTTCCTGGGTCACCTGGCTGCCTTCAGCCTTGCGCCGCCGCAAAAAATCAAGGGCCCGGCTGCGCACGATCAAGCCCATCCAGGCCATGGGGGGACTCAAGGATGCACGGTAATCCCCTGCCGCGCGCCAGATGTTGAGGGTGGCGTCCTGCAATACATCTTCTGCCCATTCGCGGTTGCTGACAACCCGAAGCGCGAGTCCGTAAAGCTGCGCCGAGCAGCAGTCATACAGCGCCTTGAGCGCCAGGTGGTCTTTGTTGGCAACGCGATCCAAAAGCGTGATCAGCTCAGTGTCGGTGGTTTCGGAGTTCATGCTTTGATTGTCTTCGATGGATGTATTGACTACGCAAATTGTGGGCCGTTGGATTCAACCAGGCTAGGAGATTTCCTACGCAAACCGGTGTTGTCATCCGCTCCCAGCCTCGCCGAAACACTCGGAAACTTGCCGTTACTCGGATTTTGAGGCGGAAGGAGTTCAAAAAAAGATTTAACAAAAACCTGAATCCAGTGGGTCCCTGACCTGCGTATTAGAACCGTTGGCAGATTTTCTGGTCTGCCGACCTGACCAATTCACCTCTACATGTTCCACTTCAAGGAGAGTCAAATGAAAGTACATTCTGCCACCCGCCGCTGCGCTGCGGTGCTCGCAGCAGTCGGTCTGACCGCCTGCGCCGGCATGGGCAATGCGCCGATGCCGATGTATTCCCAAGCGAGTTTGCCTGACAGCGTGAAGGTACCCAGTGGCCACGCCGTGGCCATGGAAACAGTAGGTGCTGGCGACATCACTTATGAATGCCGCGCCAAGAAAGACATGGCTGATCAGTTTGAATGGGTCTTTGTTGGCCCGGACGCCAAATTGATGGACCGCAATGGCGCTCAAATCGGACGCTATTTTGGCCCGCCAGCGACCTGGGAAAACAAGGACGGTTCGAAGATCACGGGGGCGCAACTGGCCGTTTCTCCTGCCGGCACAGGCAATATTCCACTGCAACTGGTTAAAGCCAACCCTGCGGTGGGTACTGGCGCCATGCAAGGGGTGACCTACATCCAGCGCGTCGCCACCCAAGGCGGGGTTGCGCCTGCGATGGCTTGCGCCGCATCAACTGCAGGACAAAAACAAGTCGTGAAATACCAGGCGGACTATATCTTCTGGCGGCCGGCTTGATCCAGCCTACTTGGGTCAAACCAACTTTAGTCAAGCTTTCTTCTGTCAACCCTTCTTTTTTCACTCATTTAAAGTAACTCGGAGTTCAATCATGAAAACCCAATTCACCCAACTCGCCAAAGCGTGTCTGTTAATGGTGGCCGCTGGCGGCGCCATCGCCTCCAGTCACCGCGAAGCGCCCTTCATCACCGG
>JANNYX010000074.1:0-2127 GCA_031410295.1 Rhodoferax sp. | reverse complement strand
ATTACGTCACCGTAATGAACGAGAGTTACGCGCAGCCGAGTTTGCCAACCGGCGTGGCTGAAAACATTGTTCGTGGTTGCTATAAATATAGTAGCTATCCATCCAATTTGTATGCGAACAATCAGTCCGATTCTCTTAAGCCCTTGGGGCGAGTTACTCTGATGGGCTCTGGGGCCATCCTCACCGAAGTGGTCCAGGCGGCGGTGAGGATGGCCCCAGAGCCCATCAGGGTGACCCGCCCCAAAGGCTTGAGAGAATCGGGCTGATTGTTTACATAGGAATTGCATGAATAGCTATTGTATTTATAGCATCCACGAATAATGTTGTCAGCCACGCCGGTGAGCAAACTGGGCTGGGCGTAACTCTCGTTCATCACGGTGACGTAATAAAACACGTCTTGCTGCTCCACCATCATCTCTTTCATGCCATGGTCGATGATCACCGCCAACTCGCCGGCAAAAGCGGGGTCATACGCTTTGCAATTGGGAATGGTGGCGGCGACGAGGTGGCTGGTGCCGTCCTGGTGTTGCAGGCCTTCGCCACCCAGCGTGGTGCGGCCGGAGGTGGCGCCGATCAAAAAGCCGCGCGCGCGCTGGTCGGCGGCGGCCCAGATCTGGTCGCCCACGCGCTGGAAGCCGAACATCGAGTAGTAGATGTAGAAGGGCAACATCGGCAGGCCGTGCACGCTGTAGCTGGTGGCCGCAGCCGTCCAGCTGGCCAGCGCGCCGGCCTCGCTTATGCCCTCCTCCAGTATCTGCCCGTCTTGCGCCTCGCGGTAGGAGAGCACCGAGCCGATGTCTTCCGGCGCATAACGCTGCCCCACGCTCGAATAGATGCCAACCTGCTTGAACAGATTGGCCATGCCGAAGGTGCGCGCTTCGTCGGCGACGATGGGCACCAGGCGTTGGCCAAAGTTGATGCCGCCAGGGCCGGCCTCATTCGATTTGAGCAAGCCACCCAGCAAACGAACGAAGGCCATCGTCGTGCTCATCTCCTTGCCATCCGCTTGCAACGCGAACTTGGCGTAACTGTCCAACGCAGGTACCGGAACGGGCTCGTTTTGCGAATAACGTTTGGGCAAATAACCGCCGAGTTTTTGCCGCTGCCCGTGCAAATATTTCATCTCGGCGCTGTCGTCCGCAGGTTTGAAAAACGCCAGGTTGGTGACCTGCTCGTCGGTCATCGGCAAATTGAAGCGGTTGCGAAATTCGATCAGTTCGGCGTCGGCCAGTTTCTTCTGGCTGTGCGTCGTCATCTTGCCCTGGCCCGCGCTGCCCATGCCGTAACCTTTTTTGGTGTGCGCCAGGATCACGGTGGGTTGACCGGTGTGGGCCGCCGCTGCCGCGTAGGCAGCATGGATTTTGACGAGGTCATGGCCGCCGCGTTTAAGGCGGTCAATCTGCTCGTCAGTCATGCCCTGCGCGAGGCGGGCGAGCTCGTCGTTCTGGCCAAAGAAGGTGTCGCGGTTGTAACGCCCGTCTTTGGCGGCAAAGGTCTGCATCTGGCCGTCTACCGTGTTGGCGAAAGCGCGTGTCAACGCGCCGGTGGTGTCGCGTGCAAAAAGGCCGTCCCAGTCGCTGCCCCACACCAGCTTGATGACGTTCCAGCCGGCGCCGGCAAACAACTTTTCCAGCTCGTCGATGATGCGGCCATTGCCCCGCACCGGGCCGTCGAGCCGCTGCAGGTTGCAGTTGACCACCCACACTAGGTTGTCCAGACCCTCGCGCGCGGCCAATGTCAAGGCGCTCATGCTTTCGGGCTCGTCCATTTCGCCATCACCAAACACGCCCCAGACTTTGCGTCGGGCGCAATCCTGCAAACGCCGGTGCGTGAGGTAACGCATGAAGCGCGCGTGGTAGATCGAGCTGATCGGGCCGATGCCCATGGAGCCGGTGGGGAACTGCCAGAAATCGGGCATCAGGTAGGGGTGCGGGTAACTCGACAAGCCGCGCGCGCCTTCGCCAGCGGCCGCGGCTGGCGCGGTGAGTTCCTGGCGGTAATGCATCAGGTCTTGTTCTGTCAATCGCCCTTCCAGAAAGGCGCGCGCGTAGACGCCGGGGGAGCTGTGGGGCTGCAGAAAAACCAAATCACCACCGTGAATGTCGGCGGGAAATTGCCCAGTGCCTT
>JANNYX010000073.1:0-7809 GCA_031410295.1 Rhodoferax sp. | reverse complement strand
GACCACGCGCCGATCACCATCGAGTATGCGTTGCAGCCTTGAGTTGCGGCGATTGATTGGGGCGATTGATTGATACCTTGCGCTGTGGCGCTCACGAGCCGGTGTTCAGACTGCTGACGGGGCGTAGGTTCAAGCTGATCTGACGGCACCGATGCATAAGATATCTCATTCGGATAAATTACGATGGAAGTTGCCTGAATAAGGCCGTCAAATAATAACAATTGTTTGCTATATTAAATATAGTTAAATTGCATAAATTATAGTATGAAATTACCGTATATTACATTATTAACGTAATTTTAACGTCTTGCAAAAAACCTTTTTGACCGCTGCACAAAGGGCCTTTGAACGGCCCAGCTGGTCGCAACTAACGCCGCCGCGCCGCCTCATAAAACGGCAACACCCGCGGCAGGTTGCTCTCGATTTCAGCGATACGGCTGCTGCCTGACGGGTGGGTGGACAACCATTCCGGCGGCGCGCCTTTGTTGATGGCGCCCATTTTTTGCCACAGGCTGACGCCTGCGCGCGGGTTGTAGCCAGCGCGCGCCGCCAGCTCCATGCCGACCAGGTCGGCCTCGGACTCGTCTTCGCGGCCAAAACTCAAGGTCAACAACTGCGCGCCGTAACTGGTCACCGTCTGGCCCAATTCCCCCAATCCGAACAACTGGCTGAAGATGTTCGCGCCCAGATTGGTGACCATGCCTTTGCCCATGCGTTCACGGGCGTGTTCACGCAATGCGTGGGCCATCTCGTGGCCCATGATCATGGCGACTTCATCGTCGGTCAATTTCAGCTGGTCCAGAATGCCGCTGAAAAACGCAATCTTGCCGCCGGGCATGCAAAACGCGTTGATCTGCTCAGAGGCGACCAGGTTCACCTCCCACTTCCAGTCTTTGGCGCGCGCGTTCCAAGTCTGCGTATGGGGAATGATTTTGGCGGCAATGGCGCGCAGCCGTATCAGCTGCGGATGGCCGGCCGCAGCCAGCAGCTTTTGCTGATTCGCCTGAGCCATCATCTTGGCGTACTGCTGTACCGCCGAGGTCTCGACCTCCTCAGCCGAAACCAATTGCGCCAGGCCGGAAGTGGCGCCCACCTGCACACCTTCGCGCGGTGGGCCGGCGTCGCTGGCACATGCCGCCAGCACCAGCGCCGCCAGTGCGCTGGCGACTCGTTGGTAGAACCGGTTTGAAAATTGAATCGCCATGGTGAATTCCTTTTGAGTGCTACGCGTATTATTCCCCGCATGCTGAAAGATGTCTCACCCACACTGGCCGCCGCGCTGGCTCCCGAGGAAAAAAATTCACCCGCACCGGCCAAACCGTCCTGGCTCGAAACCTTCAAAGTCTATCTGGAACCAGCCACCCTGCGCATGTTGCTGCTGGGTTTTTCGGCCGGGCTGCCACTGCTTCTGGTGCTCGGCACACTGAGTTTCTGGTTGCGGGAAGCGGGCATTGACCGCACCACGATCGGTTTTTTAAGCTGGGTTGGCCTGGCTTACGCCTTTAAGTGGGTCTGGGCGCCGCTGGTCGACCGCATGCCGATTCCCTTCTTCACCCGCCTGTTGGGGCGCCGGCGCAGTTGGCTGTTGCTGGCGCAACTAGCCGTGATGGCAGGCTTAGTCGCAATGTCGTTCAACGATCCAAAAGTCGCATTGCAACCGGTCATCTGGGGCGCCATGGCGGTGGCCTTTGGTTCGGCCACACAAGACATTGCGCTGGATGCCTACCGCATCGAATCTGCCAACACCGAGCGCCAAGCGGCGCTGGCCGCGGCGTACCAGACCGGTTACCGCCTGGCGATGATCTGGGCCGGCGCTGGCGTGTTGTGGATTGCTGCGCGGGCCGAGGTGGCCAACGCGGCCCTTTACCAGCACGGCGCCTGGCAGACCGCCTACCTGGTGATGGCCGCTTCAATGCTGCTGGGCATGTTGACGGTGCTTTTTTCCCCCGAGCCGGCGCGCATCGCACAGCCGCCGGCGAAGAATCTGGCCGATTGGCTCAGAGGCGCGCTGGTCGAACCGTTTGCCGACTTCGTACGCCGTTATCAGTGGCAGGCCGCGTTGATCCTTGGCCTGATCGCCATCTACCGCATCAGCGACGTGGTGATGGGCATCATGGCCAACCCGTTTTATGTCGACATGGGCTACACCAAGGACGAGGTCGCCGCGGTCACCAAGGTTTACGGGGTGGTGATGACGCTGGTCGGCGCCTTCATCGGTGGTGTGTTGTCGATGCGTTATGGCGTGATGCGCATTTTGATGCTGGGCGCCATCTTGAGCGCGGCCAGCAACCTCCTGTTTGCCGCCTTGAGCACACGTGGACACGATGTCACCGGCCTGATTTTTGTCATCTCGGCCGACAACCTCAGCAGCGGTATCGCCTCGGCCGCCTTCATCGCCTACTTGTCAAGTCTCACCAACGTGAATTATTCGGCCACACAGTACGCGCTCTTCAGCTCGATGATGTTGCTGTTGCCGAAGTTTCTGGCGGGTTATTCCGGCAAATATGTCGATGCCTTTGGATACGCGCATTTTTTTGTGGCCACCGCCCTTCTTGGCGTGCCGGTGCTGGGGCTGGTGTGGCTGGCCTCCCGGCAACAACCGCTTAGGCAGCACCCGTCTTGACGGGACCGGCCTTGAGCTGACGCATTTACTTAACTTTACCGCGCCTTCAAGCCGCCACCATGCCTACTCGCCTGCGCCGCCCTAGACTGGACGCTCCATGAGCCAACACTTGTTGATGATCGAAGATGACACCCGCCTGGCGCAGATGGTGGCGGGTTACCTGGGCCAGTCCGGCTACAAAGTAAGCCACGCGCCGACCGGCCAGGAAGGCCTGGCGATGTTGCAAGACTTCGCCCTGGTCACGGTGGACCTGGTCGTGCTGGACCTGATGTTGCCCGACATGGATGGCCTGGAAATCTGCCGCCGCATTCGCGCCTTGGGCAGCGCCGTGGCCCGGGTACCTCTTCTGATGCTGACCGCCAAGGGCGACCCGATGGACCGCATCGTTGGCCTCGAAATGGGGGCTGACGACTATTTGCCCAAACCCTTTGAGCCGCGCGAACTGTTGGCGCGCATCCGCGCGGTATTGCGCCGGCGCGTCGACGGGGCCGCGCCAGCGATCAAACAATTGCGTTTTGGCTCACTCGAAATTGACCGCGATGCCCGCACTGTGGCCGTGGCCGGCGAAGTGTGCGAACTGACCTCTTACCAGTTCGATTTGCTGGTGGCGCTGGCCGAACGCGCCGGGCGGGTCCTCACGCGTGACCAGATCATGGAAGCCGTGCGTGGGCGTGAACTGGACGCTTTTGACCGCTCCATCGACGTGCACATGGGCCGCATCCGCGCCGCCATTGAAGTTGACGCCAAAAATCCCAAACGCATCGTCACCGTGCGGGGCGTGGGGTATGTTTTTGCGCGGCAGCAGGACTAAAACAAATATGGCCCCCACGCTCGCCCACTGCGTGTGGCTCCCTGCCCCCCGAGGGGGCCGCATTTTTGCTTGGGGCGGCCCAGCGCAAAAACTGGCCCCCACGCTCCGCCGCTGCACGGATCGCCGCCCCCCGAGGGGTCGCTTTTCCCCCAAGCGCGTCGCATGAACACGCCACCTCTGCACCAACGGCTGTATTTGCGCATCTGGCTGGCGGTGGTGCTGGCGGTGGTCGTGTTAACGCTGGTGGCGGGTTGGCTGGGGCGTCAGGAGGCCGAGCGGGAACGGGCGCAGCGTCCGGGGCGCGAGATCACCATCCGCAACCCGGCCGGCGATATTTTGGGTCAGGCGCGCGCCCGGCCCAACCTGGTACCCGGCCAGGGCGCCGAGTTCCAGGTGACGATGAACGACAGTTCGGTGTTGCTGGTGCAGTTTTCCAGGCCGCCTCGTTCTGCTGGCGCCGCCGGACAAGAAACCAGTTTTGCCGGCGCCTCGGGGATGCGTTCGCAACAACCTCTGCGGCTGCCCTTCGACTTTGCCTGGATGCTGGTCATTCTGGCGGTGGCGGTGGCCCTGGGTTCTTACCCGATCGTGCGGCGACTGACCAAACGGCTGGAATCGGTGCAGCAGGGTGTGGAGCGCTGGGGCCAAGGTGATTTGTCAACCCGTCTGTCGGAAGACGGCAAGGATGAAGTGGCATTTTTGGCGCAGCGTTTCAACCATTCCGCGCAACGTATTGAGACCTTGCTGGAGGCGCAAAAATCGCTGGTGGCGTCCCAGCAAAACCTTTTGGCCGCACAAAAAACGCTGCTTGCCAACGCCTCACATGAGTTGCGCTCGCCTCTTACCCGGATCCGCATGGGTCTGGAGTGGATGGCTCCGACCCCGTCTGCGCAAACAGGCTTGCTGGCCGAGTTCAGCCGCAACATCACGGAGCTTGACCAACTGATAGAAGAAATCCTCCTGGCCAGCCGGCTCGACACACCACAGGCAGATTTGGGCACGGTCGAAGCGGTCGACATGGTGGGACTGGCCGCCGAAGAATGCGCCCGCGTGAGTGCCGATTTAAGCGTCAAGCTGTACGCGCCCCATGGCGACAACGGGAATGCGGCAACCGAACTGGTGGTTCAAGGCGTCTCGAAACTGTTGCGCCGGGCGCTGCGCAATCTTCTGGAAAACGCGCGTCGCCATGGCGCGGGCATCACCTCGGTCACGTTGGAGCGGTCGAAGGGTATGGCCGTGATTCAGGTTGGCGACACCGGACCCGGGATTCCTGAGGCCTACCGGGAGCGCATTTTTGAAGCCTTCTTCCGCCTGCCGGGCGCATCTGAAAGGGACGGCGGCGTTGGGCTGGGCCTGGCTTTGGTGAAATCCATCGCCGGGCGCCATGGCGGAACTGTCACTTGCGACAAGTGCGCAGATGGCGGCGCCTGTTTCACCCTGCGGTTGCCGCTCACCCAACTCCCATCGCCGCCAGCAGGTTGAATAACTTCTTGTAACAAATATCACACAAAAAAGTGTGATTAATTTCGACGATTTTCAGGTTCCTACCCCATTTTGGGGATGACGCGAATTCAGTCGCGGGGTAAATTCACCGCACTGCTGTCACAGTGATGGTTGCGGGCGCTGCGCATCGGCGCAGCCCCTGCCCATCTGAAGTTTCCAACGACGTCCTTTCGAGGACTTTGACAAGCCATCCAACCGCAAGGTCGGGTGGCTTTTTTTTACCAAACCCAGCATCTTGCGACAGTCTTTGGCAAGCATTGAGTATTCGGAAATGCGGGCAACCGGTTTGGTTTTACAGAGGGCCAGCCCTGTAATCAAGTTGGCAGTTTTTGCCAGACCGCCTCGGGTTTGACGTCAATCAGGCAACGCAAATGCCCTTGGTCTTTGGGCAACGGGCATTCGCGTTCAAAACACGGCGCGCAGTCCAGCGGCGGCTGGTAGCTGGCATCGCTCTTGAGCCAAAACACAGTCGCCTGGCCATTCAAGGGCGGCGTATGTATCGGTGAACTGGATCCAAAAATGGCCACTTGCGGCACGCCAAATGCTGCCGCTACATGCATCAGACCTGAGTCGTTGCTGACCACCGCTTTTGCCGCCGAGATGGCGGCGAAGGCGTGCAACAAGGAGGTCTTGCCGGCGAAATTAAGGCATTTGCCGGGCTGCATCAGATTTACGGGGGCGGTGATTTCATCGCACAAAGCGCTCTCTTTGCCTGAGCCCAATAGCACGATGGGCAAATTGAGCGACTTTGCCAACGCCGAATAATGCGCTGCGGGCCAGCGTTTGGCCGGGCCAAATTCCGCACCGGGCGCAAAGACAAAATAGGCGCCGCGTTGCAAGCCGAGCGTTTGCAATCCCGCGTCGATTTGCGAACCGGACAGGTGCAGGCGCGGGCGGTCTTGTTCTATGTCGCTTTGCGCGTCACCGCTGAGCGCTGAATAGAACGCCACCATGGGCGGGCGCAGGCCTCGGGGTGGGTTCTTCAAACGGTGCGTCAACAGGCCAACGCGCGTTTCACCCAGGTAACCAACCCGCTTGGGAATGCCGGCCAGGAGTGGCAACAAAGCGCTTTTGATGGAATTGGGCAAAACATAGGCGACGTCGAAAAGACCGTCAAAATCTTTCGCCAGTTTGCGCCGCGCCTTGAATTGCAAGCCGCCGCGCGCGAACGGGAATTCCACCACGTCAGCCACCTGCGGCATGGCCCGGTAAACCGGCGCCACCCAAGGCAGCGCACCCACCGTGATGCGCTCGCCGCGCGCGTGCAGGCGGCGCATCAAGGGCTCGGTCATCACCGCGTCGCCGATCCATTGCGGTGCAATGACGAGGCTGCGCGTCATTGAATGGGGGTTATCGCCCAAAATCGCTTCGCCCTTGGTTCGCGCGTCGGGTACTCAGCAGCGCAATGGCGATCTGACCCCAACTCAGTGCCCCTCGAAATGTTCGCCGTCTTTGAGTTTGTACACCGTGCCGCAATACGGGCACTTGGCCGCGCCGGACTTCGCCACATCGAGGTAAACCTTGGGGTGGCTGTTCCAAATTTTCATATCGGCCTTGGGGCTGGGACAAAAGACCCCGCCTTGATGGTTGAGGTCTGTGGCGAGCAGTTTGACAACTGCCTGGGCCGCCGCGGAACTCACGCCGCCACCCTGCTCAACCAATGGGCGTATTTCGGGTTGCGACCGTTGACGATGTCGAAGAACGCAGCCTGGATTTTCTCGGTAATGGGGCCGCGGGAGCCCACATAACCGTCCTTGCCAAGCTCGATGCGGTCCAGCTCGCGAATCGGTGTGACCTCGGCCGCGGTACCAGTGAAGAAGGCTTCGTCGCTGATGTACACCTCGTCGCGCGTGATGCGTTTTTGCACCAGCTCCAGCCCCAGGTCCTTGCAGATGTGCATCACCGTGTTGCGCGTGATGCCATTGAGTGCGCCAGCGGAGAGGTCCGGGGTGTAGACCACGCCGTCTTTCACCACGAACAGGTTTTCACCGGCGCCTTCGCTGACAAAACCATTGGCATCCAGCAGCATGGCTTCGTCGTAACCGTCGTCCAGGGCTTCCATGTTGGCCAGGATCGAGTTGGTGTAGTTGCTCACGGCTTTGGCTTGCGTCATGGTGATGTTGACGTGGTGGCGGGTGTAGCTTGAAATCTTCACGCGGATGCCGCGTTTCATGCCTTCTTCACCCAGGTAGGCGCCCCAGGCCCAGGCGGCAACCATCACATGAATGGTGTTGCCGCGCGGGCTCACGCCGAGTTTTTGGTCGCCGATCCAGGTCAGGGGTCGCAGGTAGCAGCTCTCCAGCTGGTTGTCACGCACAACCGCCTTTTGCGCCTCATTCACCTGCTCTTTGGTGAAGGGGATCGCCATGCGCAGAATTTTGGCGCTGTTGAAGAGGCGGTCGGTGTGTTCGTGCAGGCGGAAAATCGCCGTGCCGTTCACCGTGTTGTAGGCGCGCACGCCTTCAAAGGCGCCACAGCCGTAGTGCAGGGTGTGTGTGAGCACGTGGATTTTGGCGTCGCGCCAGTCGATCATCTGGCCGTCCATCCAGATTTTGCCGTCGCGGTCGGACATCGAGGGGGGTTGCAGGCTCATGGGGTTCCTTGTCGGGCCCGCGTAGCGCGCGGGTGATGGGCGTTGATTGACAGAGATTTTACGGTGCTGGCGGACCTGCGTTCGTGCCCAATTGGGCCGGCTCTGCCGAATCCTTAACCTCGGGCGGACGGAACATTTCCCACTTCGCCAGCTTGCCAGCGGCAAATTCGCAGGTAACGTGGGACGCGCCGTTGTCGGTCCAGCGGAACACCTCCGGTTGCTGGCCTTTTTCCGACAACAGTTTGCCAAACGCCCGCGTCATCGCCACCACGTGCAGCA
>JANNYX010000072.1:0-2156 GCA_031410295.1 Rhodoferax sp. | reverse complement strand
GGCCCCGATGCCTGGAACGACACCAAGGGCCAGGGCGAGTTTTTTGCCAGCCTGTCGCGCTTTGCCAGCGAACAATCAGGACAGAGTTTGTCGTTCAGTTCTTGAACAGGTCCAATATGCGCCGCTTTTCCTCGGCCGGGGGCAAGGAGTGCACGGAGTGTGAGCCTTCGGCAGCCGCTTCAGCTTCCAGACCGAGCGACTGAACGCCGCCACGGGCGAATTCGCTGAAGTACCACTCGCCGCCCACATTGGACAACCCTTCTGGCGCGCTGTACTCCTGCACGGGCACCCCTTTAAGCGCTTGCTGCATGTAAGTGATCCACACCGGCAGGCTCAGGCCGCCGCCGGTTTCGTTGCTGCCAAGTTTGCGCGGTGTGTCGTAACCAATCCAGGTCACGGCTGCAATCGTCGGCTGGTAGCCGGCAAACCAGGCGTCCAGCGAGTCATTGGTGGTGCCGGTTTTTCCGTAGATGTCGCCACGACCCAGCGCCACCTTGGCTTTGGCCGCCGTGCCCGAACGGGTGACTTCCTGCAGCAGGCTGCTCATCAAAAAGGCGTTGCGCGGCGAAATGCTGCGCATCGACTCATTGAGCACGGGCGGTTTGGTTTGTAGCAATACTTTGCCTTTTTGCTCGGTGACGCGGGCGATCATCCACGGGTTGACGTGGTAGCCGCCATTGGCAAATACGGAATAAGCGGTGGCCATTTGCATCGGCGTCACAGAACCCGCGCCCAGCGCCATCGTCATGTAGGGCGGATGTTTATCTTCATCAAAGCCGAAATGGCTGACCCAGGTTTGCGCGAATTGCGGGCTGATGGCGTTCAGGATGCGGATCGAAATCATGTTCTTTGAGCGGGCCAGGCCGCTGCGCAAAGACATCGGGCCGTCGAACCTGCCATCGTAGTTTTTCGGCTCCCAGGCTTGCCCGCCGGTCGCTCCCGCGCTGAAGAAGAGCGGTGCATCGTTGATGATGGTCGAAGGTGTGAAGCCTTTTTCAAGCGCGGCCGAATAAACAAACGGCTTGAAACTTGAGCCCGGCTGGCGCCAGGCCTGGGTGACATGGTTGAATTTGTTTTTCTCGAAATCAAACCCGCCCACCATGGCCTTGATGGCGCCATTGCGCGGATCCAGCGCCACAAACGCGCCTTCAACTTCGGGCAATTGTGTGATCTCCCAGGCGCCTTTGGCCGTTTTGGCGACGCGGATCAACGCGCCGCGGCGGATCTTGATGTTGGGTGGCGCCTTTTCCGCCAGGCCAGAGCGCGCCGGGTTGAGGTTGTCGCCGGTGATTTCCAGCGCCTCGCCATTGGCCCGCATGGCGCTGATCTTCCTGGGGTTGGCGTCCAGCACTACGGCCGACATCACGTCACCGTTATCCGGGTATTCGTCCAGCGCTTCGTCGACGGCCTCTTCAAGGTCCTGCCCGCTGGCGGGAAGGGTGAAGAACTGTTCCGGGCCGCGGTAAATCTGGCGGCGCTCGAAATCCATGATGCCGCGGCGCAAGGCGCGGTAGGCGACATCCTGGTCGGTTGATTTGACGGTGGTGTAGACGTTCAGGCCGCGTGTGTAGGTCTCGGCGCCATACTGGGTGAACATCAACTGGCGTACGGTCTCGGCGATGTATTCGCCATGCACCCGGTAGGTTTCAGAGGCCGCCCTGATTTTCAGGACCTGTTGCGCCGCGGTTTCGGCCTCTGCGGCGGTGATGAATTTGTTTTCCTGCATCCGGTCAATGATGTGCAATTGCCTGGCCCGTGCGCGCTTCGGGTTCTTGATCGGGTTGTAGGAGGACGGAGCCTGGGGCAGGCCGGCGAGCATGGCCGCCTCGGCAATGGTGATGTTTTTGAGCGGCTTGTCGAAATAAGCCTCAGACGCCGCCGCGAACCCATAGGCCCGGTTGCCCAGAAAAATCTGGTTCATGTAAATTTCGAGAATCTGGTCCTTGGTCAGCAGATGTTCGAGCTTGAACGTCAGCAAAATCTCATAAATCTTGCGGATGTAGTTTTTTTCGGATGACAGGTAAACGTTGCGCGCCACCTGCATGGTGATGGTCGATGCACCTTGCGCCTTGGTTCGGCCCACATTGGCCAGGCCAGCGCGAATCACACCCAGGTAGTCCACGCCGCCATGTGAGAAAAAGCGGGCATCTTCAATT
>JANNYX010000071.1:0-6154 GCA_031410295.1 Rhodoferax sp. | reverse complement strand
GCGCCCTTCATCACCGGCGCGCCCAAGGTCGACGGCACCGACTTCTACATGTTCCGCAGTTATGAAGGGGTTGCTGCCAACGGCAGCGGCGGTCGCTCGGACTATGTGACGCTGCTGGCCAACTACCAGCCGCTGCAAGCTGCCTACGCTGGTCCCAACTATTTCCAGATGGACCCCAATGCGCTGTATGAAATCCACATCGACAACAACGGCGACGCTAAGGAAGACCTGACCTTCCAGTTCCGTTTCAAGAACGCGCTGAAGGGAATTACCCTGCAAATCCCTCCCGCTCCCGCTACCCCTTCCGCAACCGTCGCGATTCCATTGATCCAGGCGGGTACGGTGGCCAATCTGAATGACGCCAATTTGAACGTCAATGAAACCTACACGGTCAATGTCGTGCGGGGTGAGCGCCGCAAAAACGGCGGCAGTGCGATCACCAAAACGGGTGGCGGCGCGGTTTTTGAAAAACCGGTCGACAACATCGGCGTCAAAACCATTGCGAACTACGCGGCCTACGCGGCCAAACACATCCACACCGTCACGATCCCAGGCTGCCCCGCCGGCAAGGACCAGGGGAAAGTGTTTGTCGGACAACGGCAAGAAGGTTTTGCCGTCAATTTGGGCCCCATTTTTGACCTGGTGAATGCTCCCGCGGCATTTTTGCTTGACCCGGCCAACAAAGACGCTGCCGGTATGGGCGGTCAACACGTCATCCAAAAATCCAATGTCACCACGCTGGCGATTGAAGTCCACAAAGACTGCTTGACGGCCGGCAATGAGCCAGTGATTGGTGGCTGGACGACAGCCAGCATGCGCCAGGCGCGTTTGCTCAATGGCAAATCGCCATCGGGCAATGACAAGGCTGACAAGCATGGCGGTGGCTGGACACAGGTGTCGCGCCTGGGCAACCCACTGATCAATGAAGTGGTCATTGGTTTGCCTGACAAAGACAAGTTCAATGGGTCCCATCCAAAAGATGACGCGCAGTTCCTCAGTTACGTGACCAATCCGACGTTGCCAGCCCTTTTGGGATTGGTGTTGGGTGCAAACGTGGCTCCGACCAACTTCCCGCGCACCGATCTGGCGACCACCTTCCTGACCGGCATCACCGGCGTGAACAAACCTGCAGTGAATCCGGCGCCGTCGGAAATGCTGCGTTTGAACACTGCCATTGCGCCCGTGCCGTTCGCCGGACAAAACCGTCTGGGCGTGGCCGGGAATGCTCTGGCTGGTGGCACGGACAACGCCGGCTTCCCGAATGGCCGGCGCCCCAAAGACGACGTGGTCGACATCGCGCTGGTGGCCATGCTCGGCGGTCTGTGTGTGATCAACGGCGACGGTGATGCGCTCAAGCTCAACAGCATTCCGGGTGTGCCGGGAGCCACGTCGGCCTGCAAAACATCGAGCGTGCCGCTGGGCGCCACTTCGGCCAACATCCACGATGCTGTGGACCAGGCTACCGTGCCATTCATGACGGTATTTCCGTACCTGAATACCCCCAACGCCGGATCCAACTGATCCTGATTTGACCAAGGAGAAATCATGAAGAATCTCAATTTCAAAGGGGTGGCGCTGGTGTTGCTTGCCACCGTCGTTCTGGTTGCCTGCGGTGGCCGCAACGACGACGTGCAAGTGGGCGCGGGCGTGGCGGTGCCGGGAGATATTGGCGCCAATCCGAGTGCGGTGTTGAATTACGCCAACCAGCTGATTGCCACCGACGAGAACAGCGATACGGTCGACATCAACGGCATCACTTTGGCCGTAGATGAAACGGACGCTACGCCGATAACGACTTTCTAAACCAGAAAGGTTTGGCGGCGAACCGGGTTGCCTGGCACGATCAGGCGGCCCGGTTTGTCTGCCAATAATGCAGTCTTCAACAAAGCCCAATAAATACACAAAAACGCGTCCCTTGCGCTGGCGACTATGTCCATACACTTTAATTGGCTTGCGTTCCTGCTCTGCGCTGTGCCATTGAGCGCACAGGCTGCGGCCACATTTAAACCCCTGAACGATGCCGAAGTGATTGAGGTGTTGCCAACCATCACTCGCAGTCGTCCCGGCGCGCCTGACAAGGCCCGGTTGACCGCTGACCCGCGCGCTGCGGCCGTTGCCGCGCAGCAGTCGATATCCCTGGCCCGTCAAACCGGCGACAACCGCCATTGGGGACGGGCTCAAGCGGCGCTGACACCCTGGTGGGACCGCAACGACGCGCCAATCGACCTGGCCGTGCTGCAAGCCACGGTTCAGCAGGGCCGCCATGAATTTGAAGCCTCGCGCAAAGTGCTTGCGGCAAGTTTGGCGCGCCAGCCGGCCCACGCGCAAGGCTGGCTCACGATGGCGGCGCTGGAGCGTTTGTCGGGCCGTTACCGGGAGTCCCTGGCGGCCTGCAGTGAAGTTGCCAATGCCGGCCAGGCCCTCTATGCTGAAGCCTGCACGCTCGAAACCCAGTCGCTGATGGGTGATCAAGCGAAAGCCACGAAGGGATTGGCGCAATTGGCGGCGCAGGCAGACACTGCCGGTCAACAAAGCTGGCTCTTCTCCTTGTTGGCTGAACACCATGAGCGCGCCGGCCAGGATGCATTGGCTTTGTCGAGCTTTCAACTGAGCCTGAGCCGGGAGCCTGATCTTTACACGGCAATTGGTTTGGCCGACCTGCTGCTGCGCACCAGCCAGCCCAAGACAGCTTTGCAGGTTTTGTCAACGTACCCTGAAACCGACGCTGTTTTGCTGCGCCGTGCCATTGCCCTTCGCCATTTGGGCGATGCGCAATGGCGAACCAAGCTGACGGAGTTTCAAGGCCGGGTTGCGGATCTGCGCCGCCGCGGCGACGACCCGCAACTGCATGGGCGCGAACTCGCCATGAGCGCCTTGTGGCTGGAGGGCGACGCTCCGCGCGCGTTGCAGCTGGCCAAACAGAACCTGCTGCTGCAGCGTGAGCCGGTCGATTGGTACATGGCGTTGCTCAGCGCGCAACGGTCGGGTGACAAACCAGCGTCCAGCGAATTGTCAGCCGCGCTCAAGCGCACCGGTCTCAAAGACGCTCGGCTGGACGCTTTGGTGCTGGCGCGCCCGCAAATCCTCACCCAGGCGGGCCCATGATCCGCGCTTGGACTGCCTTTCGGTCTGCGACCGCAATGCTGCTCATCAGCCTGAGTTGCGCGGGAGCCGCCCTGGCACACAAGGGCAGCGACGCTTTTCTGGATGTTCAAGAGGCTGCTATTGCCTTGCCAGGCGCTGCGACCACCGCGCCGCAAGAGCGCAATTTGCGTTTTGAATTGTCGGTTGCCATCAAGGATCTGGATCTGTTGGTGCCAATGGACGCCAATTCGGATGGCAATGTCACCTGGGGCGAGGCCAAAGCCGCCACGCCTGCGGTTGTGGCGCTGCTCAACCAGGCGGCAAACCTGGTGGTGGGTAACGTTGCGGGTAACGCTGTGGGTAACGCTGTGGGTAATGTCGCCGCGTGCCATTTGGGTTGGCAGTTCCAGGGCCTGGAGCGGCGCAGTGACGGCGCATATTTGCAGCTCTCGTCCGAGGCGCGCTGCCCGCCTGCGCAAGCACTGGGTTTTGTTTACACCCTGTTCAAAACCGTCGACACCAACCACCGGTTGTTGGTGGCGGGCCAGCTCAACGGCAAGCCTTTTTTGTCGACCGCGTCACCGGCTTCTGCAACGCCGTTGTCGCTGGGCGAAGGCAGACCAGGTGGCGATGCCAACCCGTCACCCGCATCATCTGGTGTGCCGCAGCAAGGCGGCCGGATGACCGTGCTGCTGGATTATTTTTCCTTGGGCGCCCACCACTTGCTCGAAGGTTACGACCACCTGGCGTTCCTGCTGGCGCTGGTGTTGCCGTTGCAGCTGAGTTTGCGTTTGAACCGGGGCCAGGCCCGGGCAGCGAGCGAGTCAAGTCCGGCAGGCTTGCCAGGCCATGCCCCGGCGGCAAGCAATGTCTGGATGACCCTGCTGCGCACCATCACCGCATTCACGCTGGGTCATTCGATCACCCTGATCATGGCAACCCTGGGCTGGACCACGGGATCTCCAAGGTGGGTCGAGCCGGTTATTGCGCTGTCTATCGGTGTCACCGCGCTCTTGAATTTGCGACCGGTGCCGTGGGTGCGTACCGATGTGCTGGCACTGGTGTTTGGAATGGTGCACGGATATGGTTTTGCCGGTCTGCTGCAGGAAGCCGCCGCCCCGCCGGGTTTGTTGCCGTACGCACTGACGGGTTTCAACCTGGGTGTCGAAGCCGGGCAGTTGCTGGCTGTCAGTGGCTGGATCTTGCTGTCGCAATTCGTCGTCAACCAGACCTGGTACCACAGCCTGGTCGTGCGGCGTGGCTCACAACTTTTGACGCTGCTGGCGGTTTGGTGGTTTTGGCAGCGGATTGCCTGATTCCATTTCTAAATCATTCGTGCAGGTCGTTGCGGCTCCTAGTCGATGCTTGCGCACTGCCTTCGTCGCCACGCCTACTTCACCAATGATTTAGAAATGGAATGAGGGCTCAGCGCGCAATATCCTGCAACACGCGTTGCGGCAGCTTTTTGAGCAGCCAGCGCATGGCCAGCGGAACCAGAATGATGTCGTCCATCACGCCGATAAACGGAATGGCGTCCGGTATCAAATCAATCGGCGACACCAGGTACAGCAAAATGCCCGCCGTGCCCCACTTCAGCCACGACGGCGACAGCGGATGGCGCAGCGCCCGCCACAGGTGGCGCGCGTCGACTTTGACCAGGGTCCAGATGACCGCAACGCGTTTCCACATGGCTTGATTCCTTCCGTGACCCGAATCGGGCTTCCCCATAACGTGGGGCCTGGACTTGCGATGACAAGGCCACTTAGAGCTTGGCCATGGACAACCTGATTCGTGGCGGAAAATTATCTGGCGCTGGCGGGTGTCGCTGAGTGCTGATGGTTGTTGCGAACAAAATGCGTTGGCGGACGCGGCCTTTTTTCAAGCTGTGTCGGCACTTTTGTCGGGCTAATTTTTACGTTAATAATTAATATAACCGTAAAATATGGTCAATTTATTGACAAATATATTATGAATAATATAGCATACTATTTAATACATTAGACGGCCTTAGTCCTATTTTCTTTTTGTAGTTTTTAGTAAATCATTTAAATTGGGTCATTTCAACCGGAGTTGGTGCCTTTGAATCTGCGCCCGCACCTGGGCCGGCGCCGTGCCGCCCAGCGTATTGCGCGCGTTGAGGCTGCCCTGCAAACTCAAGACGGCATAAACGTCTTGTTCAATTGATGCGTGGAACTGCTGCAACTGCGCCAACGGCAATTCGGACAAATCAATCCCCTGTGACTGCGCTGCTTTGACGGCGTGGGCCACCGTCTCGTGCGCGTCCCTGAACGGCAGGCCTTTTTTGACCAGGTAATCGGCCAAATCAGTGGCGGTGGCGTACCCTTTGCGTGCCGCCAGTTCCATCGCGCGGGCGTTGACTTCAATGCCGCCTTCCTTTTGGCCGCTGGAAGGGTTCAGTTGACCGCCGACCATCTCGGCGAAGATGCGCAGCGTGTCTTTCAAGGTGTCCACCGTGTCAAACAGCGGCTCCTTGTCTTCCTGGTTGTCCTTGTTGTAGGCCAGCGGCTGGCCTTTCATCAGCATGATCAGGCCGACCAGATGACCTGCGACGCGGCCGGTCTTGCCGCGTGCGAGTTCGGGCACGTCGGGGTTCTTCTTCTGCGGCATGATCGAGCTGCCGGTGGTGAAGCGGTCGGCGATCTTGATGAACCCGTAGCTCTGGCTCATCCACAAAATCAGCTCCTCACTGAATCGGCTGATGTGCACCATGCACAGGCTGGCGGCGGCGGTGAATTCGATGGCGAAGTCGCGGTCGCTGACGGCGTCCAGGCTGTTTTGGCAAACCTGCGGCTGGCCCGCGTCGTCGACCATGCCGAGGCTTCTGGCAACCCGCTCGCGGTCCAGCGGGTAACTGGTGCCCGCCAGCGCGGCGGCGCCGAGCGGCAGGCGATTCACGCGCTTGCGCACGTCGAGCAGGCGCTCGGCATCGCGGCTGAACATTTCCACATAGGCCAGCATGTGGTGGCCAAAGCTCACCGGTTGCGCCACCTGCAGGTGAGTGAAGCCCGGCAGGATCACCTCGACGTTCTTGTCAGCGATCTCGACCAGC
>JANNYX010000070.1:0-4364 GCA_031410295.1 Rhodoferax sp. | reverse complement strand
ACACGGCTTCGTCGGCTAGCTTCACATACTTGGCTTCGCGGTCGGCCTCGGAATAGACCATCACCGCCTTGATGCCCATTTCACGGCAGGCGCGCTGGATGCGCAGGGCGATCTCTCCGCGGTTGGCAATCAGTATTTTTTTAAACATGGGGCAATGGACGTGATCAGGCCAGCGGTTTATTCAATTTCAAACAAAGGCTGCCCATACTCCACCGCCTCACCGTTTTCACACAGGATGCGTGAGACCGTGCCTGACTTGTCGGCTTCAATCTCGTTGAGGATTTTCATGGCTTCAATAATGCAGATCGTGTCGCCCGCCTTGACCGCCGAACCGAGCTCGACAAACGATTTGGCGCCGGGCGACGCGCTGCGGTAAAAAGTACCGACCATCGGCGATTTCACGGCATGGATGGCAACCACGGCAGGCGCCGCTTCCTCCACCGCTGCCGCCACTGGCAAAGGCGCCGCTTGCAGGGGCATACCTTGCGGCACCACGTAGCCCTGGACCAGCTGCTGGCCACCTTTGACAATGCGCACCTTGCCCTCGGCTTCGGTGATTTCCAGTTCCGACACGTTCGAGTCAGACACCAAATCAATCAGTGTCTTGAGCTTGCGTAAGTCCATGATTACTCCAACTTGTTATTCGGGCTTCAATTGACAATTTTATTTAAAAATCATTAAATTGCCGCGAATTTACCCTAAGTTCAGCCTATTTTCGACAATTTAGGGTCATTGAAACCGAATTGCATAACGATTTGCCGGTTATTCCAACCCACGCCAGGTGGCCAGTTGGTTGGCCGTTACCCGCCCCATTTGACGGTGCCGGACTGTACCATCCTGGCCAAAAATTACTGTGAAAGGCAGACCGCCTGACAGATTTCCCAAGGATTTGCTCAGTTCCACGCCCGCCATTCCCGCCAAAACTACCGGAAAACTGAGCGGTAATTTGCCCAGAAAGGCCGAGACTGCTTTTGCATGATCTGCTGCGATACCGATCACTTGCCAGTTTTTAGACAAATTTTCCTTATAAAAAGCATCAATTAACGGCAGTTCTTCAATGCAAGGCGGGCACCAGGTCGCCCAAAAGTTGAGCAAAAGCGGATTGCCTTTGAAGGACGTCATGGCCAGACTTTGACCATTTGGGGTGTCAAATTTCAAGCGCCAAAAATCACCTTCAGGCCCTTGGGCAGATTTGCCACCCTGCCCGGGTTGGGCGACGGAATCAGGCGCAGATTGATTTTCCCGCCAGAGCGCGACAGCGCCGCCCGCCAGCGCTGCGGCGGCGGCCAGCGACACCGTCAACCAGCGCCTGCGCGAACGCGCGTCAATTGGCGCCACCGGCAGTTGGGGCGCATGGGGCGCAGGATCGACGTTTCGCTCAGGGATCATGGCTGTCATTTTCCCACGGACAGTGCGGACAGAGGCGTCGCAGACTCGGTCGCGGAGGGTTCAGGCTGGCTTATTAATCGCCCCAGCGCCGCCAAGTCGCCCCGGGGCGCACGGCCCTTGACGGCGTTTTTGGGGTCGGCCTTCAATGCGCCACGCAGCGCATCGTAATCGTAAATCATCAGGTGCACGCCGATTTCCTCGTTCAGTTTATGGCAAAAACTGTGCACGCTCAAGGCGTCCACCTCGTCGCCGTTGAAACCGGTGATGCGCCGCGCCTGGTAATTCACACGCTGGTCGATCAAGGCGATCTCAGCCGACTTGCTGTCGTCACAAAACAGCTGCAGGTAAATGTCGTTGCGCCGTGTTGCCGTGCCCCGCCACACGGCGCCACCCAGGTGCGGGCGGAACTCGACCAGCCGCGTCATCCATAACACCGCGTGTTGGCGCAGGGCCAGCAGTTCCTGGGCTTGTGTGTCGGCATAAAAGGCGGCGATGTAGTCCTGCACCTGTGCCTCGAGCTCGTCGTTGCCCGGCAGGGGCGTTCGCGTCGTCAATCCCAGGCTCTTGATGGCGCGGCGCTTGGCCGGACCAAACTCCAGCCCTTCCTCAACCACCAGGCGGGCGGCGGTGGCGGCGATTTCAACGGTGGCGGAGTTCACGGCGCGGGGTTCCAATGGCTCTGGTTCATTGCGGGATCAAAGTGTGCTCAATTGTCGGGAAATTGCAAGCAAAATGGCTGCAAGTCCCCTGTCATTTGACCCACCGTCCCTATTTTCACCCCAGGAGCCTCTCCATGCAGGATGTGATCAAGAGCACCATGATGCCGACAGGCCTCTCCCTCAACCACTTGCTGGAGCGCGCGGGCACGCTTTTCCCCAAAACTGAACTGGTCTCGCGCCTGCCCGACAAATCCCTGCGCAAACACAGTTTTGCCGGGTATTACCAGCGCACGCGCGCCCTGGCCGCCGCGCTCAAAGGCCTCGGGCTGAAAAAAGGCGAACGCGTGGCGACGCTGTGCTGGAACCACCACGCGCACCTGGAGTGTTATTTCGGCATTCCCGCCGCCGGCGGTGTGATGCACACCCTGAACCTGCGCCTCTCGCCCGATGAAATCGGCTGGATCGCCGGCGACGCGCAAGACCGTTTTCTGGTGATTGACGACACGCTGCTGCCGCTCTATGAGCAGTTCAAACACCTCTACCCCTTCGAGAAAGTCATCGTCTTTGCGTTTTCCGGTGCGCCAGTGCCCGACGGATTCTCGGACTACGAAGCCTTGCTGGCCGCAGCCGACGGCGCCAGCTTCCAATACGCCGAACACGACGAAAACGACCCCGTCTCCATGTGTTACACCTCGGGCACCACCGGGCGGCCCAAAGGGGTGGTGTATTCCCACCGCTCCACCATCCTGCACACGCTGGTGGCCAGCCTGGGTGATTTCTGGGGCCTGCGCGGCACCGACGTGGTGATGCCCGTGACCCCCATGTTCCACGCAAACAGCTGGGGCATGCCCTACGGCGCCGTGATGATGGGCGTGAAACTGGTGTTTCCCGGACCGCATTTGCACCCCGACGACATTCTGGATCTGATGCAGCTGGAGCCGCCGACGATGAGCTTGGGCGTGCCCACCATCTGGATGAGCCTGATCCAGACTTACGACGCCTCGCTGAAACCTGGCTCGCCCAATCACGGCCGCTGGAGGCTGCCGAAAAACATGCGCTCCCTGGTCGGTGGCGCGGCCGTGCCCGAAGCGCTGATCCGCGCCTTTGACGCCCACGGCATCTGGATCCTGCAAGGCTGGGGCATGACCGAAACCTCGCCCGTCTGCACCATCTCTTACCCCAAAGCCGAGTTGAAAGACGCCAGCATGGACGAGCGTTACCGCCGCGCCGCCATGGCCGGGGTGCCAGTGCCGCTGGTGGACCTGCGGGTTCGCTCAACGGATGAGGGCGAAGATGGCCATGACCAGCCTTGGGATGGCAAAAGCGTCGGCGAAATCCAGGTGCGTGGCCCGTTCATCACGGGAAGTTATCACAACGTCCCGGTAGCCAAAGACAAATTCACGCCGGATGGCTGGCTCAGAACCGGCGACGTCGCCAGTGTTGACACCCTGGGTTTCGTGCGCATCACCGACCGCACCAAAGACCTGATCAAGTCCGGCGGCGAGTGGATCAGCTCGGTCGACATGGAGAACGCGCTGATGGGCCACCCAGACGTCGCCGAGGCCGCCGTGATCGCCATCCCCGATGAAAAATGGAGCGAGCGGCCACTGGCGTGTATCGTCTTGAAACCGGGTCAGTCAACAGCCACGCCCGCCAAACCGTCAGTGGCCGATTTCAATGCGCTGCTTGCCGCCAAGGGTTTCGCCAAATGGCAGTTGCCGGACCGTTACGAGTTCATTGACGCCGTGCCACGCACCTCGACCGGCAAATTCTGGAAATTGAAGCTGCGCGAGCGCTTTCCCAAATAATCGGGGTGCCTCGCCAAAGCAAAGGCGGCTGGTTGGCGAAATAAGCGATAGACACCTTGTTGATCAAACCGCAGTAAATAGAGTAAAACTCTTTTTATCAGTAAAAGTTAGCTAGATAGGCCGTCTAATAGTATCAATAGTTTGATATCTATATAATAGCATTTTTTACTAAAATTTAGTTATAATTGTATCTATAATTTTAATTACACGACAAATCTAACGTTTTGGAACACATGCACATTCACATTTTGGGTATCTGCGGCACCTTCATGGGTGGCCTGGCGGCGCTGGCGCGCGAGGCGGGGCACACAGTGACCGGTTGCGACGCCGGGGTTTATCCCCCCATGAGCGACCAGTTGCGGGCCTTGGACATCGAATTGGTCGAAGGTTTTGGCGCTGAACAGCTGGCACTGACACCCGACGTCTATGTGGTCGGCAATGTCGTCAGCCGCGCGCGTTTCACCGACGCGGCGCCGGGTCGCGACGCCGGGCCGCCCCAAGGTGCGAG
>JANNYX010000069.1:0-6018 GCA_031410295.1 Rhodoferax sp. | reverse complement strand
TGCTGGCGGTGCAGGCAGACGGCTGCCAAGTCACCACGATTGAGGGCCTCTCGGGGTCCGCCTCTCCCTCGGGTTCTGGCGCGACGGCGTTGCACCCGGTGCAAGCCGCCTTCACCGAATGCCACGCGTTGCAATGCGGTTTTTGCACGCCGGGCATGATCATGGCTACCGTGAGTCTGCTCAAATTTCACCCCAGGCCGAGCGATGCGGACGTTGCCGAGGGCTTGAGCGGCAACCTGTGCCGCTGCACGGGTTACATCAACATTGCCAAAGCGGTGCGGCAAGCGGCTGCGGCGATGTCGAACAACGGTGGAGTTGCGCCATGACCGCCGTAACCTCTGACACTGGCGTGACTGCCTTGGCAAAAGGCGTGCATTACGCACGCCGCGAAGACCACGCCCTGGTCACAGGCCATGGCCGCTACACCGCCGACCACGCCTACCCGGGCATGCTGCACGCCTACGTGATCCGCTCCATGCACGCCCACGCCCGCATCAAGCGCATCGATTTGTCGGCCGTGGCCAGGGCGCCAGGTGTGGTGTGGGTGATGACGGCAGACGACGCGCAAGCTCTGGGCGCCAAAGACTTCCCCAATGCCGTGGCAGTAGAAGACCTCAACGGCCAGCCGCAAAAAGTAGTGCGTATGCCGGTGCTGGCCAAAGGCACGGTGCATTTTGTCGGCCAGCCGATTGCGATGGTGCTGGCTGAGTCGGCAGGTTTGGCGCAAGATGCCGCCGAGTTGGCTGAGATCGACTACGAGCCGCTCGTAGCTGCCGCCAGCGTAGATGCCGCCCTCGCGCCTGGCAGCGCCCAACTGCACGAAGCTGCCCCCGGCAACCTCTCGGCCCGTTTCGCCAATGGCGATCGCGCCGCCGTTGAGGCCGCGTTCAAAGCCGCGCGCCATGTCAGCCGCGTGCGGGTGGCGAGCCAGCGCTTGATCGGCATGCCAATGGAGCCACGCGCCGTTGTCGTCTTGCACGACGAATCCACCGGTCGCACCCGCATCCACACGCCCACGCAAGGCATCCTGGGCATGTTGGGGCTGCTCAGCGCCACCACCGGCATAGCGCCCGCGCAACTCGAAGTTTCCACGCAAGACGTCGGCGGTTCTTTCGGCCTTCGGGGCACGCCTTACAGCGAACACGTTTTGTTGGTGCTGGCCGCGCGCAAGCTCAACCGGCCCCTGCGTTGGGTCGGTTCGCGCAGCGAAGTTTTCCTGAGCGACTGGCATGGCCGCGCGCTCACACTCGATTCTGAGGTGGCACTCGACGCGCAAGGCCGCATTCTGGCCATGCGTTTCCATGACCAGGCCGATCTGGGCGCCTACAACTGCTACTTCAGCACTTTCATTGGCGCCAAAAACCTGAGTGTCACGATGGGTGGCGTGTACAAGGTGCCCGCGATGTACATGGAGTCTGAGCTGGTTTTCACCAACACGGTGCCGATGTCGGCCTACCGTGGTGCGGGGCGACCCGATATCGCCTACGCCGTCGAGCGCCTCATCGACTACGCTGCGCACGAACACGGGTTTGACCCGGTGGCCCTGCGCCGCCTCAATTTCATTCCACTGGCCGAGTTCCCCTACCGTACCGCCAATGGCACCGTGTACGACACCTGCGACTGCGCACAGGTGATGGACCGCGCGCTGCAACTGTCTGACTACGCCGGTTTTGCCAAACGGCGCGCCGAATCTGAACGACGCGGCAAACTGCGCGGCATCGGATTGGCTACCTACCTGGAGGCCTCTGGCGCCGGCGCTGCGCCCAAAGACCAGGTGCAGGGCGAATTTTCAGACACAGGCGTGTTGAACGTTTACGGCGTGACGGGCGCTTCCGGCCAGGGGCATGAGACCTCTTTCGCACAGATCATCGACACCACGCTGGGCCTGCCGGCCACGCAAGTGCGTTACCACGCGGGCGACCCGAGCCGCAGCATGGTGGGCAACGGCACCGGCGGCTCGCGCACGCTTTACGGTGCGGGCAGCGCCATCAAGGCCCTGTGCCTCACAATCATCGCGCAAGCCACGCCGCTGGTGGCGCAGCTTTGGGGCTGCGCCGAGGCAGACGTGCAATTCTCTGACGGCCAATGGCGGCAAGCGGGGCAGCCGGCGCGCGCACTGCGCATGGTCGATTTTTTATCCGGCCTGCAGCCGGACCAGCTCAAAACGCTGCAAGCCATGGGTGAGGCCCAATCCGGCGCCACCTACCCCAACGGCTGCCACGTCGCCGAGGTCGAGATCGACCCGCGCAGCGGCGTCACCGAGGTGGTGAACTACACCGCCATCGACGACCTGGGCCTGGTGATTTCACCGCAATTGGTCGAAGGCCAGGTGCACGGCGGAGTGGTGCAGGGCTGGGGCCAGGCCTTTTTCGAAGACGTGGTGTATGACAGCAGCGGCCAGCTTCTATCGGGTAGCTTGATGGACTACGCCATGCCGCGCATGGGTTGCATGCCCACCATGCAGCGCGAAACTCTGGCGGTGCCCACCACGCTCAATCTGCTGGGCTCCAAGGGGGTGGGTGAATCGGGCTGCACTGGCTCACTGCCGGCGCTGGCCAACGCGATGATGAGCGCGCTGCGCCCGCTCGGAATTCACGCCATGGACATGCCGTTTACGTCCGCCAAGGTTTGGGCGGCGATTGAAGCGGCGCGCAAGGCTTGAGCGCAAAAAGGCACGGACCTGCGACGCTTCAGCTTTTGGCAATCGGCAAGCCTGCGGCTTGCCATTCACTCACACCGTCCAAAGTCTTGCGCGCGCGGAAACCCCGTGTTTTGAGCAGTTTCACGGCTTCGTCCGACATCAGGCAAAACGGGCCGCGGCAATAGGCAACGATTTCAACACCGCGCGGCAACTCGGCCAGCCGCTGCGTCAATTCGGCCAAAGGCAGTGAGCGCGCATACGGCAGGTGGGCGGTCTCGAACTCGCTTTGAGGGCGCACATCAAGCACGAGGACCTCGCCGCGTTTGGCCTGCGCCATCAACGCTTTGCGCCCCACGCTGACCATCAGGTCCGGCTTGGCCATCATCTGCTGCAGTGCCATCTGCAACTCGACCAAGTGCTCCTCGGCCACTTCGCGCAACGTTACGCCCAGCTGGGCCACATCGCTGCCACTGAGGCGGTAGAACATGCGTTTGCCGTCACGGCGGGTTTGCACCAAACGGGCTTCCTTCAGTGCTTTGAGGTGCGCGCTGGCAAGTTTGTTGTCGATTCCAACTTCGGTGGCGATGGTTTCAACAGCCTTCTCACTCTGGGCCAGCATTTCCAGAATCTCCAGCCGCTTCGGGCTGGAAAGTGCTTTGCCCACGCGGGCGACCTGTTCATACAGCAGGTCTTTAAGGGAACGCTTGTCCATGTTTTATATTCTAATGTCCGTTAGAATGTACGTCAATTGATGCAAATGTTCGAGGAGGAAACCATGGTATTTGAACAGTTTGTACTGGCGCACGAAACCGTCATTCGCCTGGGGTTCTTTTTCATCTTGTTCGCCGCAGTCGGTCTATGGGAGCTGTGGGCGCCGCAACGCGCCCTGACGGTGTCGAAATCGCTGCGCTGGGCCAGCAACCTGGGGCTGGTTGTGCTCAACACATTGCTTCTGCGTCTGTTGTTCCCAGTAGCGGCGGCAGGATTCGCAGCCTGGTGCGCCACCCAAGGCTGGGGGCTGCTGAACCACTGGCGCGTGCCGTTTTCGCTGGCGGCGCCGCTGGCCGTGATCGCCCTAGATGGGGTCATCTGGCTGCAACACCGGATGTTCCATGCCGTGCCTGTGTTGTGGCGCCTGCACCAGGTGCACCACGCCGACCTGGATTTTGACCTGACCACGGGCTCGCGATTTCACCCCATCGAGATGGTGCTGTCGATGTTGATCAAGCTGGCGGCCATCGCCCTACTGGGCGCACCAGTGGTGGCGGTGGTGGTTTTCGAGGTGCAACTGAGTTCAGCCGCTCTGTTCAATCACGGCAACATCCGCATGCCAGTAGGCCTGGACCGTGTGTTGCGCTGGTTCATCGTCACGCCCGACATGCACCGCGTACACCACTCGGTTGCGCCGGAAGAAACCAACAGCAACTTTGGCTTCAACCTGCCCTGGTGGGACCGCCTGTTTGGAACCTACCGCGCGCAGCCCCGCGCGGGCCAGGTGGGCATGGTGACAGGCCTGCCCGGCCACAGCGACCTGCGCGAAGTGGCGCGCCTGGATGGCATGTTGTGCATGCCGCTCAAAGCTTGAGACTTTCAGTAGCGGCACCCGGATCGGGACAGCTCAGTCATCGCTGCGGCAAACAAAATGAACCTTGTTTCCGTCGAGGTCGCGAACATAAGCGCCGTAATAGTTTGGTCCGTAGCCGGGTCTCGGACCGGGTTGGCCTTCGTCGCGCGCACCTGCAGCCATGGCCGCTGCGTACGCGGCATCGACCGCGGCTCGAGACTGCGCAGTGAAGGCAACCATCCATCCATTGCCGGCGTTTGCCGGCTCCTGGTTGTAGGGCAATCCAACCCAGAACTTCGATTCTTCTCCCGGACGTTGCCAGGCGGCCCAATTGGGGTACTTCTTTGATACGCGGCTGATGCCCAGAGGCGCCAACGCCGCATCGTAAAAGGCAAACGCCCGCGCAATATCCTTTGTCCCCAGTGTGACGTGACTGAACATGAGAGCCCTCCGATAAAACTTGCTCCCAACCAGAGCGCAATCCTTGCCCGTTGCGCTCCAGGCATTGGATGGTCGGCAGCATTCAAATTTGCGACATAGCGGTGACCAGTTGCTATCCTGCCATGCATCATTCTGATATACGCAGGGCGGTCAGCCGTATCGGCAACCCGTCCTGCGGCTTGGCAATCGGCGCGTAGGCATAGGTCGGCTCGTAGCCGGGAGGCACGCGCCATTGCCAGCTTCGCAACAGCGGCAACATCACCGCCTTGACCTGCATCTCGGCAAAGTGCAGCCCCAGGCACATGTGTGCGCCGCCGCCAAAGGGCGCCCAAGCGTAGGCGTGGCGGCGGTGCTCTGCGCGCTCAGGCGAAAACCGCTCCGGGTCGAATTGCTCCGGGTTAGTCCACCATAGGGGCGAGCGGTGCACCTGAATCGGAAACACCGCCACCGGCACGTTGGCTGGAATCTTCTGGCCGTGGATTTCAAACGCAACCAGCGAGCGCCGCGCTATCGTCGGCAAGGGCTGGTACAGCCGCAAGGATTCTTTGAACACCAGTTCAATGTCTGTCATCAAGGCTAAGTCGTCCAGGGTCGGCGCGCTGCGACCGCCGTCCTGGACCACCTTCGAAGCGGCCAGTGCTTCACGGCGCAGGCGCTCCTGCCACTCGGGGTGTTTCGCCAGCGCGTAGACCATGGTGGTGATGGCGCTGGTGGTGGTGTCGTGCGCGGCCATCATGATGAAGATCAAATGGTCCACGATTTCTTCGTCGCTGTATTGTTTGTCTGCTTCGTCGCGGGCGTGGCACAGCTGGGTGAACAAATCGTCACCCTCGCCGGCGCGGCGCGCCGAAACGCGCTGGCGGATGAACGCGGCTAGGCGCGCCCGGCCCTGCACGCCGCGCGCGTAGGTGCGCCCCAACACGGGAATACGCACCACTGCCACCGAGGCGGCCACGAGGTCGGTGAAGTCCTTGCTGATCTGGTCGATCTCGGCGTCCAGCTCCACGCCCAGAAACACTTCGGCAGCAATCGCCAGCGTCAGGCGCTTGATGGCCGGGTAAAACTTCAGCTCCCCCTGCGCACTGGATGCACTGGCGCCGCCCCACTGCACCAGCGCCGCCTCAACACGCGGGCTCATTTTGTCTAGGTATCGGGCCAACGCCTCTTTGCGAAACGCGGGCAACATCAGGCGGCGGTGCCAACGGTGGTCTTCGGCGTCGCGCAGCATCAAACCACGCGGGAACAACTCGGCCAACACCCGCTCCCAGCCCTTCTTGGCCGAGAAACGCCCGGACCGGTCAAACAGCACCATCTCATTGGCCTCGGCCGACATCAAATACACCGACTGCCCAAACATCCACCAGCCGCGCGA
>JANNYX010000068.1:0-1595 GCA_031410295.1 Rhodoferax sp. | reverse complement strand
CTGGCGTGCTGTTGCCGTTGGTGAGTATTGTTGGCGCCTACTTTCTGGGCACGCTGGCAGGTGACAGCTGGTTTGGCTGGTCGTCCTGGGATACCAGCGTCAATGCCCGCTCGCAGCTGCCGGTGTCAATCCTGGTCACGGCGATGGCGGGCACCGTGGCCACCGGTTATTTCTACAGCAGGAACAAGGCTGCCTGGTTGGAGGCCAACATGTCGGAGGCGCGCCGGCACGCCACGGAAGCCAAACTCAAATTGCTTGAAGCGCAGATCGAGCCGCATATGTTGTTCAACACGCTGGCCAACCTGCGGGCGCTGATTCCCGCTGACCCGGCGCGCGCGCAGGCGATGCTGGACCACCTGATCAGTTACCTGCGCGCCACCTTGAGCGCCTCGCGCGCCAATGCCGGCGGCCACACCCTGCAAACTGAGTTCGACCGCCTGCGCGACTACCTGGAGCTGATGGCCATCCGCATGGGGCCGCGCCTGCGCTACACGCTGGACCTGCCGGCTGATTTGGCCACTCAACCAGTGCCGCCCTTGCTGTTGCAGCCCTTGGTGGAAAACGCCATCAAACACGGGCTGGAGCCGCAGGTGCGGGGCGGCTCAATCAAAGTCACCGCATCCCGTGACGCTGGCCGCTTGCTGCTGGACGTAGCCGACACTGGTGCCGGCCTTGCGCCCAACACCGGCGCCAAGGGTTTTGGCCTGGCGCAAGTGCGCGAGCGGCTTGAAACCCTGCACGGCAAATTGGCCAGCCTGGACCTTGCCGCCAACCCGGCGGGTGGCGCCCGGGTGCGGATCTCAATGCCGGCGTGAACCATCCGCCCTGACCTACTCTGCCCTGCCCCTCGCGCCATGACCGCCGCCACCGCCCTGATCGCTGAAGACGAGCCACTCTTGGCCGCCGCGCTGGCGGCCGAATTGGCAATCGCCTGGCCTGAGTTGCGGGTGCTGGCCACTGTAGGTGACGGCCATTCGGCCGTGGCCAAAGCGCTGGAGTTGCAACCCGACGTGTTGTTCTTTGACATTCAAATGCCCGGCATGAGTGGCCTGGACGCGGCCCTGGCGCTGGTCGACGAATGGCCCGAATCGGAAGCTACGCCGTCCGCCCTGGCCACGCTAGCCACGCCAACAGCGTCGGCAGTGCGCGGCAAACCGTTTCCGGCGCTGGTTTTTGTCACGGCGTATGACCAATACGCCGTGCAGGCGTTTGAGGCGCAGGCGATTGACTACGTTTTAAAACCTATAAATCAATCTAAAGTATTTGATACTGTAAAAAAACTAAAGAAGGCCGTCGAATATCATAATTTGTACGCTCCTAATATTGATGTTATTTTATCAAAGTTACGTACAATTTTTCCTTCAAGAAGTGTTTCAAACGAGATATTGACAGTCATTCAGGCCAGCGTCGGCAACGCCATTCACATGGTGCAAGTGGCCCAGGTGCTGTGTTTTGAAGCCGCTGACAAATACGTGCGCGTACTCACGGCCGGGCACGAATACCTGATCCGCACACCGCTCAAAGAGTTGTTGCCGCAGCTTGATGCCAGCGTGTTTTGGCAGGTGCACCGTGGCACCGTGGTGCGCGCCGATTGC
>JANNYX010000067.1:0-1684 GCA_031410295.1 Rhodoferax sp. | reverse complement strand
GAGGCGGGGCACGCATGAGCGCGCCAGGCGTGCCCTCTCCCACCCGCGTTCCATCCCATTTGCAATCGTTTTTAGCGCTGGATTTTGGCCAGAAACGCACCGGCGTGGCCAGCGGCAACCGGCTCCTGCAAAGCGCCACGGCGCAGCAGACGGTGGTGGCCCAAGGCGAGGCCAAGTTCGCCGAAATCGCCCAGCGCATCAAAGCGTGGCAACCCGACGCGCTGGTGATCGGTGTGCCCTTCCACCCGGACGGCGCGGAACATGACAACACTCTGCGCGCGCGCCGTTTTGGCCGGCAACTGGCGGGCCGCTTTGGCTTGCCGGTGTATGAAGTCGATGAGCGTTACAGCACCACCGAAGCCTTGTCGCAAGGCGCAAACGACGCCGATGCCGCCTCGGCCTGCATTATTCTCGAACAGTTTTTGAGGGAAATGACATGACGCAATCAGGCCAATTTCCCGACGGGCCGCCCCTAAGGAAATTAGCCCCCTCGGGGGGCAGCGAACCACACGCAGTGGCGAGCGTGGGGGCGTTGGTGCTTGACGCGCAAGCGCTTTACGCCGAATTGCTGACCGGCGTGCTGCGCCTGATGACGCCCCAGTCCCGCCTCGTCGGCATCGCCTCGGGGGGCGCCTGGCTGGCCGAACAATTGCAGCTTGACAGCCGGCAGGAGGGCAAAGCCGGCATCATTTCATCGGCCATGCACCGCGACGATTTCGCCCAACGCGGCTTGAGCGGCGGCGGCCAGACCAGTTTGCCGTTTGAAGTGGAAGGCGCCGACATCATCATTCTGGACGACGTCCTGTACACCGGGCGCACCATCCGCGCCGTGATCAACGAGCTGTTTGACTACGGCCGCCCGGCCAGCGTGCGCCTGGCGGTGTTGGTTGACCGCGGCGGCCGCGAGTTGCCGATCCAGCCTGATTTTTGCGCCGCCCGCGTGACACTTCCGGCTGGCCAGTCGCTGGCCCTGGCGCGCAGTCCTGCCGGTCAGTTCAGTTTCAAAGTCGAGACTATTTGAGGTTCCCCCAGCCATGCTTTACAAGCGTAATCCGCAACTCAACAAGAACGGCGAACTGATCCACCTGCTGTCCATCGAAGGCCTGCCCCGTGACACCCTGACGAACATCCTGGATACGGCGGAAAAGTTTGTCTCGGTGAACGACCGCGAAGTCAAAAAAGTGCCGCTCCTGCGCGGCAAAAGTGTCTTCAACCAGTTTTTTGAAAACTCCACCCGCACCCGCACCACCTTTGAGATCGCCGCCACGCGGCTCTCGGCCGACGTCATCAACCTGGACATCGCGCGCTCGTCTGCCTCCAAGGGTGAATCGCTGCTGGACACCATCGCCAACCTCTCGGCCATGGCGGCCGACATGTTTGTCGTGCGCCACAGCGAATCCGGCGCGCCCTATTTGATCGCGCAACACGTGGCGCCGCATGTGCATGTGATCAACGCCGGTGACGGGCGCCATTCACACCCGACACAGGGGCTTCTGGACATGTTCACCATCCGCCACTACAAGAAGGATTTCTCCAACCTCACGGTGGCCATCGTCGGTGACGTGCTGCACTCGCGCGTGGCGCGCTCCGACATCCACGGTTTGACCACCCTGGGTTGCGCCGAGGTACGTGTGGTCGGGCCGCAAACCCTGGTGCCCGCCGACATGGCGCAGATGGGCGTGCG
>JANNYX010000066.1:0-6311 GCA_031410295.1 Rhodoferax sp. | reverse complement strand
GCGAAGGCCATCAGGTCGCTGCCAGCCCAGACCATGCGCGCGCCGGGAAAGCGGTCAAACAGCCATTCGCTTTGTTCAGCGGCTTTTTCGCGGCTCCAGGCGGCGTAAATCATTTGGTCCAGCACCACGTCGGGCGCCTCGGCGACGGCGCGCAGCAAGCCTTCATTGCGTTTGATCGACGTCGGGGTGGAGCGGTCGCCGGCAATGGCCAGCAGGTGGTATTTGCCGTCTGGCCCGTGCGGCTGGGTGGCCCGCGCCCGTTGAATCAGCGCTTTGGCGGTAAGGTAACCGGCCTCTTCGGCGACGGGCTCGAGCGAGCCGATCCAGTCCTTGAAGTTTTTGCGCGGCGTGCCGTGTTGCGTTTCCTCTTCGGCTGTCAAACGGCTGAAGGCCATGAAACTCTTGATGCCCGAACCGTCAAAGGCGCGCAGCAGTTGCGCGCCGGTGGCGTAGTCGTTGGAAAAAACGACGTAATCCGGGCGACTCTCCTTGGGGCGCGCTGCAAGCTTGCGCGCAAGTTCGATGGCGCGCAAATGGTTTCGCTCGGCATACAAAACTTCAAGTTCGATGTCCAGATTTTTGGCCGAAACCTGCATTGCCTGGGCCGCAGCCACCCAGTAGGCTTCATCGGTTTTGCCGGGGTTGATAAACGCCACAGAGAGCGCGCAGGCTGGCAAGGCGAGCCATAACCCCGCCATCAAAATCAACCCTCGAATAGCCCGTCGCCCCATGCGTCCTCATGTCTTTCTCGTTGTAGGTCTGGGCGAAACGTTTGGCGCCTGCATGTTCTTCAGGTTGCGCTTTCATTCGCACAATTCGCAGGCAGTTTACCGGTCAAAAGTCGGCAAAAAAAGGTGAATCTGACCGTGATATGCCGCGTAGTTGTCACTACTGAAACGTTTTCTCTAAAACGAGGGCTGATTTTTAAACGGACAGCGGCTGGCCAGTTCGTGCAAAAAATTGTCAATTCCCGCACCCTCGGTCAAATACTTCTCGATCGCATCAGCAAAGGCGGGGTGGGCAAGCCGGTCCACGCAGTGGGTTTTGACGGGCATCAGCGCCCGTGCCTTCTTGTGGTCACTTCGCGCGCCGCCTTCATAACGCGCAAAACCGTGGCCGATGCACCATTGCAGCATCTGGTAATTACAAGCTTCGAAATGCAAGCAGTCGACGCGTTTGAGCGCTCCCCAGTAACGTCCGTAAGAAATTTGAAGTGCCCCCCGGGCAGTTTCCAAATTCAATGCATCGTTTGTGCCTGAGGCCGTCAAATAATATGGACTTATTGCTATTAAATAGATAGCAATTGCCCCGGTCAATCCGCATCGCCCCACGCCTTGGCCACAGGCGGCACATTCGGCAATGGCGGCGAGATGGCGTGGGCGGGCGATTTCTGGTTTTATTTCGGCAGCTTGTACACCATCACGGTGCCGCCCTGCGGGATTGAATCCTTCTTGCCGGTCAGCGTGTCGATGCCGCTTTGCATGCGTTGGGCATCAACGCCCCAACCCGAGAGCACCGCGATGTACTGCTCGCCATCGACCTCGAACGCGCTGGGCACGCCCGTCACGCCCGAGGGGGTTGCGGTTTCCCAGAGCACTTTTCCGTTGCTGGCATCAAATGCCCGGAACTTGCGGTCGTTGGTGCCGCCGGTGAACAGCAGGTTGCCGCCGGTGGTCAGCAACGGGCCCCAGTTGAAGGTGGGGAACTTGTGGGTCCACACCTGCTTGCCGGTCTTCAGGTCCCAGGCCTGGATCTCGCCAATCGATGAGGGCGCTTTTGCGTCGCGGTAGCGCAGACTGCCCAGCACGCCTTCAATCGGGTAGCCGATGTAAAGGTCGCCCGGCTTGTACTTCACCGCCTCTGCCGCTGGCAGCTCCGAGCACAGATTGTTATTGGCCGGGATGTAAAACAGGCCAGTCTTGGGGTTCCAGGCCTCGGGCGGCCAATCCTTGCCACCCCACAAGGACGGGCAGAAGGTCACCGCCTTGCCCATGCCGGGACGCCGTGCGTCGTCATACGTCGGGCGGCCCGTCTTCGCGTCGATGGACTTGAAGACATCGTTGTGCACATACGGCACGGCATCCAAAAAATTGATCTTGCTGCTGGTGCGCTCCAGCATCCACAGGTAACCGTTTCGACCGGCATGAACGGCGGCCTTCACATTTTTGCCTTTAATTTGCGTGTCGATCAGGATCGGGGCGGACACTTCGTCCCAGTCCCAGGCATCGTTCGGGTGGTATTGATGGTGGCCCTTGATGGCGCCGGTATCCACATCCACCGCAATCGTCGAGGTGGTGTACAGGTTGTCCCCTTTTCGACCCTCGGTGGGCCACGGGGCCGGGTTGCCAGTGCCCCAGAACGAGAGGTTGGTGTCAGGGTCGTACGTGCCTGTGATCCAGATGCTGCCCCCGCCGTTTTTGTGGGTGTCACCGGGCCAGGTGTCGCCACCAGGCTCCCCTGGCGCTGCGGTGGTGAAGGTGCGCCATGCCTGTGCGCCGGTCTCTGCATCGTAGGCGGCAATGAAGCCGCGCACGCCCGTTTCGCCACCCGAAGAGCCCACCATGATTTTGCCCTTGGCCGCCAGCGGCGCCAGCGTCATGTATTGCAGGGCCTTCCAGTCGCCGACGGGCTTGATCCAAATCACCTTGCCAGTTTTCGCGTCAAGCGCCACCAGATTGCAGTCTACCGTCGCGACATAAACCTTGTCACCATAAAGCGCCACGCCCCGGTTGGTCGGGTGCAGTTGCAGCATTTCGGCAGGTATTTCCTTCTTGTAGCGCCACAGTTCCTGGCCCGTTTTTGCGTCCAGCGCGATGACCTGGGCACCCGGGGTCGTCACGTACATGTAGCCGTTGTTGACGATGGGCGGCGCTTGATGGCCCTCGGTTTGACCGGTGCTCAAGGCCCAGGCCAGTTGCAGCGTGCTGACGTTGTTCTGGTTGATCTTGTCCAGCGGGCTGTAGCCCCAGCCGCCGTAATTGCCCCGGTACTGCAGCCAGTTGCTGGGCTCGGGGGTTCTCAGCCGCGCATCTGTCACCGGCGTGTAATTGCCGGGCAAAGCGTGCGCGCTTTGGGCGCTTAACAGGCCACTTAAGGCAACAGTCACACCGAGTGCGACAGCGTTCAGGCGGTTCTTCATGTCCAGTCTCCTTGGGTTAAAAAGCTATTTAAAAAACTAATTGAAAAACGATGGCAGGGCGGGTAAATTGGTCGCGCCTATTTGACGGTGTTCATGGTGGCGTTCATGGCGGTGTTCATGGTGGCTTTCATGATGGCGCAAGGTTTGTGTTTCTTTTAATTCAAGCGCCCGTTCCTGGCGGCGCGCTGAAGGCGCCAGCAATCACCAACTGATCACCCTCCAGCGCCAGCGCGATGCTGGGCAGCGAGCGCGTTGCCGGGCCGTTGGCAACGGCGCCGTTTTCCAGCACCAGAAATTTTGATGAATGGCAAAAGCAAACAAGGGCTTTTTCCTTCGGCAGCCAGGTTTTGGCATCACAGGCCTGGTGGGTGCAGATGGCCGAGTAGGCAATTACGCCGCCCGCCGAGCGGGCATTTGTTGTGGCATCCAGCTCGCCCTCAGGAAGCCTGAGCAGCAAGATCTTGTTCAGCCTGGATTCGTTGCGCACGATGGCGTTCTTGGCGTCGAACGGATAGGCCACCATAGGCTTGCCGAGGCGTAGATCCGCGGCCTTCAGCGGCACGGGCGCGCCCTCGGCATCTTCGTCCACCAGGCAGTCGCCTCGGGTGATGGCGGCCTGCGCCAGGCTGCTCGTCAGAACCCAGGGCGCGGCCATGCCGACCACGGCAATCTTGATCACCTTGCGGCGCAGCCCGCTGTCTGGACGCGCTCCCGAAAGGGTGCTGACGCAACCACAGGCTTTCGGTTGATTCGGCAGGTTCTGCGAAGACATCCGTCGTTTCCTTTCCAAAGGGCAACACTTGAGGTTGGGGGAACTCGATTAACTGAATAAAACTATATTCTGAATTCAGAGTTCTGAAATCAGTATAGTGCGGAACTGTCGTCAGAATTCAGCTTTTGATTTGACAAACGTAAAAAATAGCGTCAAGCCTGTCCGCTGGGCAGACGCCAGCCCAAGCCTAAAATAGTAACGAACGACCCCTAGAAATGAGCACAATTCCATGAAAACGCTGCCGTCACAGCCCAACCTCGTCGAGCAGGTGCGAGAGTCGGTGCTGGCAGAAATCGCGTCAGGCAAGCTGGCGCCGGGCGAACGTGTGGTGCAAGAACGCATTGCGCAAGCGCTTGGGGTATCGCGCCAACCGGTGCAACAGGCGCTTCAACTGTTGCTCAGCCAGGGCGTGCTGCGCGACGCTCCGGGCCGGCGCCTCGTGATTGCGCCGCTGGATCCCGACCACATCCGCGACATGTATGACATGCGAGCCGTCATCGAAGGCTTGGCCTGCCGCAGAGCGGCTGAGGCCAATGCCGAGAAAGCGGCGCGCCAGGGGCCTGCCCTGATTGAAGCTGGCCGCAAGGCAGTGGCCACTGGCCAGGTGCCAAAAATGATCACGGCCGACATGCGCTTCCACGATTTCATCCACACCTTGTCTGGCAATTCACTGATCGCGCCGACGCTCAGTCCGCACCTGACTTACATGCAGTGGGTGATGGGCCAGGTGCTGCTGCGCGACGAAAAGCCGCGCGATGTCTGGGACGAGCACGCCATCATCCTCGATGCCATTGCCAGCGGCAACGGCGTCCGGGCGGAGGTGTTGGCGCGCGAACACATCACGCGGGCAGCCGACTTCATGATTGCGCGCTTGGCCGATGGTTCTGCTGGCGTTCCTTAAACCGACCCGGCCAGACGTTCTCGCAGCGCCCTGTGCAGCAGCTTTCCGGTGGCATTGCGGGGCATGTCCGCGTCAGCCAGAAACAGCACGGACTGGGGGCGTTTGAAACCGGCCATTCGGCCACGGCACCAATCCAGCACGTCGCCCTCGCTTAAGTAGGCGCCGCTGTGAAGGACAACGACGGCCTTCACCGCCTCACCCCATTTGTCGTGCGGTACGCCCACCACCGCCACATCCTTCACGTGCGGGTGTGCGCCGATCACGCTCTCCACCTCGGACGGGTAGATGTTCTCGCCGCCGCTGATGATCATGTTGCTCTTGCGGTCCACCAGATGGATATAGCCGTTTTCATCGCGTCGCGCCATGTCGCCCACCGAGCACCACGCGCCGCGCAAGGCCTCGGCGGTTTTCTCGGGGTCGCGCCAATAACCGTCAAATACATAGGGTGTGCGGGCGTAAAGCTCTCCCACGTCGCCGTCTGGAACCTCTTGCCCATCTGGGTCGAGCAGCCTGATCGGGCCAGAGCCGGCCCATTCGCGGCCCACCGAGCCGAGTTGGGCAATTTGCTCCTCCGGGCGAAGCAGCGTGGCCCAGCCCAGTTCGGTCGATCCATAAAGCTCGTGCAGCTTGCCATTTCGAAAGAACTCCAAAATCGCCAACTTGGTGTCCCGTCGGGCGGGGGCTGATGAGATCATCAGTTTGTCCACTGCACTCACGTCGTAACGTGCCTTGGTCGCCTCGGGCAGGCCCAACATCATGATGTAGTGCGTGGGCACGAGCGATGTGAACGTGACCTTCTCGCTGGCCAGGGTGCCAAGCAGGGCCTCCGGGTCGAAGCTTTTGCGATCATCGATCACGCAGGTGGCTCCCAAGTGCACGAAGGTGTGGCTGAAATACAGCGAGTTGGCGTGGCACATGGGCATCACCAAGAGGCCGATGTCAGCCTTGTTGAATCCCATCTCAACGGCTGTCGCCAGCGCTATGAGCGTGTTGCCTTCATGACTGCGGATGGCGCCCTTGGGTCGCCCAGTAGTGCCCGATGTGTACATCAGCGCACAGCAGTCCGAGGGGGCCACCTGCACAGATGGCATCGCATGGGTGGCGTGGTCGATGAGATCTTCATAACCGGTCCAACCCGGCGGCGTCGGGGCGCCGAAGTGGATGTAGGCGCCGTCCTCGATGGCAAGGCTCGCACGCAGTTCCTCCACGCGGTCGCGCAAGTCGTCCTGCACGATGAAGGCCCTGGCCTCGCAGTGGGTCGCGATGTAGCCGATCTCTGGCGCCGTCAGCCTGAAGTTGATCGGCACGGCGACAAGACCCGCCGACGCCAGCGCGCTGTATATCTCCATCCATTCAGCGCAGTTGTAGGCCAACAGGGCCACCCGGTCGCCTTTTTGCAGCCCCAGGCCGAGCAGGCCATTGGCTAGCTTGTTGCACCGCTGGTGCCACTGCGCGAAGGTGAGGGAGCGGTGTGAGTCGCGCACAGCGATCTTGTGCGG
>JANNYX010000065.1:0-6187 GCA_031410295.1 Rhodoferax sp. | reverse complement strand
TGACCGAGATCCCAGGCATCCGAATCGACCCCGCGCAACCGGCGAGTGACGACAACCCGATTGACACCGAGCTGCCCTTGGCCGCCGCAGAAAAACTGCTGCGTGATTCGCCCAACCCCACGCAGCCCAGCGACACCGCGTTTTATTTGCAGCACTGCGTCAAAGCCTGCAAAGCCGGTGTGGAGCGCAGCCACATCCTGCCGTTTGCGGTGGATGGTGCCTTGCTGCTTGAGATTTACGTGCACGACGGCATTGGCACCATGGTGGTGGACGAAAAGCTGGAGAGCCTGCGCGAAGCTACGGGTGACGACGTGGGCGGCATTCTGCAACTGATCGAGCCATTTGAGCAGGACGGCACGCTGGTCAAGCGCGATCGCACCGAGATCGAGCGCGACGTCGCCAACTACACCATCGTCGAGCACGACGGCGTGATCTTCGCCTGCGCCGCGCTGTACCCGTTTCCCGAATCCAAAACCGGCGAGATGGCGGCGCTTACGGTGGCGCCGTCGGTGCAAGGCCAGGGCGACGGCGAGCGTGTGTTGAAGCGCATCGAATACCGGGCAAGGGCGCTCGGACTGGACAGCATCTTTGTGTTGACAACCCGCACCATGCATTGGTTTTTAAAACGCGGGTTTGTTCAAATGGACCCAGACTGGCTGCCGGATGCGCGCAAGCGCAAATACAACTGGGACAGGAAGAGCCAGGTGTTGGTGAAAAAACTGGGGTGAAGTGGCTGGCGCGGTGAAACCCGGTGGAACCGGCATGCACCGGCCAAGCATAGGAGCCGACAGCGCGAAATCAGCGTGATGCCAAACGCTGCCGCCAGATCAGCGCCAGTGCCACGACGCCAACCGCGCAAAAACTCAGAAACGACCAGTTGGCGATGGAGCCGCCGAGAAAAGTCCAATCAACTTTGGTGCAGTCGCCGCTGCCTTTGAAGATCATCGGGATGCGCGCTGCAAGGGGAAATTTTCAATCATGCCGTAAATGTCGCGGCCGCACGAGGCGATCTCTGGCGGATACCACTGCAGCCAGCTTTGCCGCGCTGCCACGAAGGCGCCAAAGCCCGCCAGGAGCAGCATCAGCGCGGCGGCGCCAATCCGCCAACCCCGGGTAGAGCCAAATCTGGCGATCAACGCTGTCAGCGCAATCAAGACGAAAACATAACGCTGCACCACACACATCGGGCACGGCTCCAGGCCCAGGCCGTGTTGCAGGTACATGCCAAAACCGAGCAGGCCAAGGCAGGCGAGAAAAATCAGGTCAAAAACGCGGCGCGGATGCCGATCAAACAAAGTGGTCAGGAAATGCAAAACGGGCGGCCCTCAAAGAATGTGCTTGTTATTCCATTTCCAAATCATCCGCGAACGACGTTGCGCCTCCTAGCCGTGCTACAGCATTGTCGTCGTCGGTGCGTCTACTTCACGAAAGATTTGGAAATGGAATTAGGGCTTGAGTGTCGCTGAAGGTTCCGGCGTTTTCGGGACTCGCGCCCGAACACCGTTTGGCTGGTCCGGTTGGTCGGCTTGTTGGTGGCCGGATTGACCCGCCTATTGCTCTGCAAACGCCCGCTCAATCACAAAATCCCCGGGGTGACTGGTGTTGCCTTCGTGGAAACCGCGCGCCTGCATCATGCCTTTGAGGTCGCGCAACATGCCCGGGCTGCCACAAATCATGACGCGGTCGTCTTTGGCGTCCAGCGGAGGCAGGTCAAGGTCGTCGTGCAGTTTGCCGTTGTCGAGCAATTCGGTGACACGGCCCCGGTTGATGAAGTCCTCGCGCGTCACAGTCGGGTAATACCTGAGTTGTTTGGCCACCGTTTCGCCCAAAAATTCGTGCGCTGGCAAATGTTCTGTGAGGTATTCGCGGTAGGCCAATTCATCAACCTCACGCACACCATGCACCAGGATCACTCGCTCGAACTTTTCATAGGTGGCCGGGTCGCGCACGATGCTCATGAAAGGCGCAAGGCCCGTGCCGGTGGAAAGCAAATACAGGCGTTTTCCCGGCAGCAGATAGTCGATCAGCAACGTGCCGGTTGGTTTGCGCCCGACCATCACCTTGTCGCCGGGCTGAATATGTTGCAGGCGGGAAGTCAGCGGGCCGTCGGGTACCTTGATGCTCAAAAATTCGAGGTTTTCTTCGTAGTTGGCGCTGGCGATGGAATAGGCGCGCAGCAGCGGCTTGGCCGCGGGTTCATCCTTGGGACGAAGGCCAATCATGGTGAAGTGCCCGTTGGAGAAACGCAGTGCCGGATCACGGGTGGTGGTGAAACTGAACAGTTTGTCGGTCCAGTGGTGCACGCTTAAAACTTCAGCTTCGTGGAATGCGCTCATGAAATAAATAAACGTAAAAATTCAGAATGGGCTAATTTACCGGCAAGACGTTAAAACTCAAAAGAATTTGAAATTGATTAGTTAGAAGTTTAAGTAGGAAGACCAGGCCGTTTCAAAGACACCACCGCCGTCGCTACCGTGTGTCAAGCAGCGTTCAGACGAGAGAAAAAGCTGAAAGCGCCTGCGCGTAATTCGAGGCTGAGCCATCGGCCCAATTGGCAAGAGTGCGGTCAGGCAATAGATCAAAGGGCCAATCGATCAATCAATTGATCGGACTATCGAGCTGTCGGCCCGAACTTAAAGCTTTGCTGCGTTTGCCGCGCTGTCTTCTGCAAAGACCTGTTTGGCGATCTTGAACGACTCCAAAGCTGCCGGAACGCCGCAATAAATGGCGCTTTGCAAAAAGATTTCTTTCATTTCGTCTTTGCTGACCCCATTGTTGATGGCGCCGCGAACGTGCAACTTCAACTCTGCCGGCCGGTTCAAGGCGGTGAGCATGGCCAGGTTCAACATGCTGCGTGTTTTGCGACTCAATCCGTCACGCGTCCAAACCGCCCCCCAGGCGGTTTCGGTAACAAATTGTTGCCATTCTTCGGTGAAGTCGTCAGCTTGCGCGAGGGCATCGTCGACATATTTCGCGCCAAGGACTTCGCGGCGGACTTTCAGCCCGGCTTTGAACTGCGCCGTTTCCTTCATGGCAAACGCCGCCCTCAAGTCTTGGCGAGTTGCGCGTCCAGCTCTTTGCAGGACGGCGAACACACAGCCTGGGCTTTGCCCAGAACTTTGCGTGTGCCCATCAGGGAGCGCGCGCGGTGTTTGCCACACATGAAACACGACATGGTCGCGCCACCAAACGAGGCAGCTGCCGCGAACGGCGACCCGGACACTTTGGATTTGTAACGCAAACCGTCCGGCAGGACGGCGGTTTTTGCTTCAGCTCTGGACATTGACCGCGCTCTCGGAAAGTGGATTAATCCACATTTTATCGCGGATTGCTTAAGCACACTGCTTATGCGCAGAATGAACCTTGAATGCGGCTTGAAATGTGCCGACTGCACATTTAAAATTCTTCGATGATCCTGTGCAAGGCCGAGTCCAACAATGCGTTCGTGGACACGCCAGCCCGCAACTTGCGATTTGAGCGCGCCCCATGAGCATTGACCTTCCGGCCGATCCTTCGCCGGCCATCGGCCTTCACAGCGCCGAGCAGCAGGATTTGCTCAATGCCCTGAATTCCGTGCTGGCGCCGCTGGCGCAATTGTGCGTGGCAAAAGGCGTCCGCATCCAAACCGTTGAAGAAATGTTGCGCGTTGCGTTCGTCGGTGCCGCCGTCGAGGCCCACCCTGCTTCGCCTTCAGACCGCATCGCCAGCCGCATCAGTGCCATCACAGGCTTGACGCGGCGTGAGGTGACGCGTCTGGCCAAAGAGCGCAAGCCGCCGCTGCGCAGACCACGCTCGCCGGTCACTGAATTATTCACCCGCTGGATGTCGAGTCCGGCTTTGCAGGGGCCGGACAGGTTGCCGATGCGCTTGCCGCGTCAGGGCAGCGAGCCCAGCTTTGAGAGCCTGGCGCAAAGCATCACGCGGGATGTGCACCCGCGCACCTTGCTTGAAGAGTTGTGCCGTTTGCAGCTGGGCCGGCATGAGCTTGCGACCGACACGGTGCACCTGATCCAGGACGCATTTGTGCCACGCGGCGATTGGGCACGCCTGATGGCATTTCTGGGCGACAACGTTGGCGACCATTTGCGTGCCGCCGTTGCCAACGTATTGGCCGACGGCAAACAACAGCTGGAGCAGGCGATCTACGCGGACGAGTTGTCTGCGCAATCACTGCTCAAGGTGCGCGAGCTGATGGCGCAGCAGTGGCGCGCGCTGCTGGCGAAGATCAGCGCGGAACTGGAGGGCCTGATCGATGCTGATCGGCTGGCCGGTCGCGCACAGGACCAGTGCGTTCGCATCGGACTGTTCACCTGGACGCAGGCAACGCCCGCTGATCCAAATGATGTTGCGCAGGGCGACGCCAAGCCGTCGCACAAGGGGAAGCACCCATGACATCCAAACCAACCCATCAACCATTGACGGAACAAAGTCGCCACTGCGCTGCCGGCGATCCTGCTCGGCGCACCGGGTTTATGACGACGCTCGGATTCGCATTGGCCATCTCCTGTGCGCTCATTGCTTGTGGCGGTGGTGGCGGGATTGCCTTGGGCGCCGGCAACGGATCCCTGGACGCCAGCGCAAGCCAAGGGGCCAGTACCACCGACAGCGTCGGGGTTGTCGCCGCAAGCCCCTCCAGCGGCGACGCCTCCAGCGTGGCGGGTGTCAGTAGCGGCGGCACGGGTTCCGTCACGGTGGGTGTGGTCACGGGATTTGGCTCAATCATCCTCAACGGCAACGGTGTGCGCATTGAGGATGCTGCTGCCTCGGTGACCGACGAAAATGGCGCCAACAAGAAAGGCCTGCTCCGGCTTGGCATGCAGGCGACGGTGCAGAGCTCAACGGCGGCCTCCGGGGTGGTGACGGCGCAGTCAGTGGTGATCGGCGGCGACCTGCAGGGCCGGGTTGGACGCATCGATGCCGGCCAGAAAAGGTTCGATGTGCTCGGACAGACGGTTATCGTCGTGGGCGGGACTGTATTTGATGCGTCCTTGCCCAGTGGACTGGGGTCAATGTCCACCAACGACTTGGTGGAAGTCCACGGTGTGCTGGACGCCGAGCGCCATGAAATCACGGCGACCTTCCTTGAGAAAAAGACCAGCGTGCCGTTCTTCAAGGTTCAGGGATTGGTGGAAAACCTCGACCTTGCCAACAAAGTGTTTTCGATTGACGGGCTGAAGGTGGCGTATGCCATGGCCGACCTGCGCACGCCGCTGGTGCAGGGCGCCCTGGTGCGCGTGCGCCTGCCAAGCCTGGCGTCTGCGCCTGCCATGTGGCAGGCGACGCAAATCAGCGGGCCGGCCGCCATTGGACCCGACCGTGAGCAGTTTGAGATCGAGGGGCGCATAAGCAACTTTGTTTCGGCAGCATCCTTCAATGTTGATGGTGTGCCGGTGGATGCCAGCGCCGCACTATTTGCCAGCGGCACGGCGAGTCTGGCTTCGGGCGTGCGTGTGGAGGTGACCGGGCGCCTCAGCGGCGGGCGCCTGATTGCAGTGCGGGTAAAGATTGAAGAAGAGCGCGAACTGGATCAGCGCGAGTTCCAGTTGACCGGCAGGATCAGCCAGCTGGTTGCCAATGGCGCAAGCGGCAGCTTTGAATTGCGCGGCTACACCGTCGAATATGGCAGCGAAACCCAGTATCGGGCCGGTGCCGCCGCCGGTTTGATGAATGGGGTACTGGTCGAGGTGCGGGGCGTGGCAGCGGGCGGCGCCCAGGGCACGCGCGTCGCAGCCACACGCGTGGAGTTTCAATAGCGACCTTGGCCTGATCGGCCCGATTGGCGCTGACCGGGTGCTGACCGGGTGCTGACCCGCCGCTGGCTGGGCGGGGATGATGCGTTAACTATGAAATTATTATGTAGTTTAGTTTTTTTCTATAAATAATCGTCAATAGGCCGTCGAAACATATAGATTTTTTGCTATTATTATTTAATATAAAAGTATATATTATTAATCAATAAAATAATAAGGATAGTTATTAAACGACTATAATTGATAGCGGTAATTGATGCCAGTCAACTTCATGAGTATCCGTGACGCTTTCAGTTTTGAATCCTGCAACACCCACTTCAGAAACCGCGATTTGACGGCAACGCGATAATCCGTTGATTCGAAAATCTTCAAAGGCATCCATGGCTCGAACCGTCACCTGCATCAAACTTGGAAAAGAAGCCGAAGGGCTTGATTTT
>JANNYX010000064.1:0-2431 GCA_031410295.1 Rhodoferax sp. | reverse complement strand
AAGTAGCCCGCTTCGTCTAAAGAGGGGTCATGCATGTTCATCAACTGCATCACCTCGCCTTCAGCAATCACATTGGTGGCGTTTGCGAGGACCTCCATGATGCGCATGTCTCCGGCTTGGACCATCATCTGAAAGGCGCGCGAGTACAGGAAGTCGCCTACAAGCACGCTGGCCGGATTGCCAAAGGCTTCATTGGCGGTCGCGTTGCCGCGCCGCAATACCGACTCATCCACCACGTCGTCGTGTAACAACGTCGCGGTGTGTATGAATTCCACAACGGCAGCCAAGTTGAAACGTTGCTGTGACTGGCAACCCAGAGCCCCTGCGCAAAGCAACAATAGGGCTGGCCGCAGGCGTTTTCCACCTGCAGAAATGATGTACCGGGAAATTTGTCCAACCAAGGGAACGCCAGAGGCCAGCCGCTCGGCGATGACCAGATCAACTTGCAGCATTTCATCGGCGATGACGCCCAAGGGGTTGGAGTTTTGGGTTGGAGTAGCTTGCAAGTTGAACGCCGAAAATGAAACCGGGAGGTTGGTGCAATTATAGAAAGCAGCGCCACACAGCTTAAACGGTCAACCTAGATGCGACCCGAAAAACCAAAAAATGTTATACTCGCGGGCTCTGTGAAAATTCGTTCCCAGAGCCTATCTATATTAAGGACATCCCGGCTTTGGGGCGCTTCGCGTCTCAGGCATCGATGTCGGAAGAGGTTTACATGTACGCGGTCATAAAAACCGGCGGCAAACAGTATCGTGTTGCTGCCGGCGAAAAAATTAAAGTAGAACAGATTGCTGCGGACGTAGGCCAGGAAATCGTGATTGACCAGGTGTTGGCCGTCGGAAACGGCGCAGATATCAAGGTTGGCACGCCCCTGGTGTCCGGCGCAACGGTAAGTGTCACGGTGTTGGCACACGGCAAGCACGACAAGGTCGGCATTTTTAAAATGCGCCGTCGCAAGCACTATCAAAAACGCCAAGGCCACCGCCAGCAGTTCACTGAGCTGCTCGTAGGCGCCATTGTTGGCGCTTAAATTCGGGGTAATCACATGGCACAGAAAAAAGGCGGCGGCTCAACGCGAAACGGGCGCGATTCCAAACCCAAAATGCTCGGTGTAAAGGCCTACGGCGGTCAGACCATCACGGCGGGCGCGATTATCGTGCGCCAGCGCGGCACCAAGTTCCATCCTGGGGCCAACGTCGGCATCGGCAAAGACCACACCTTGTTTGCCTTGGCTGACGGCCAGGTGAGTTTTGCCATCAAGGGCGAGCTCAACAAACACACGGTGAGCGTCACGAATGTGAGTGCAGCAACTTAAACTTTGCATGCGCTTACCGGCAAACCCTGCGCAGTTGCGCGGGGTTTTTCATTTGTAGGCCTGTAAACCATGAAATTCGTTGACGAAGCCTTTATTGACATCTCGGCGGGCGATGGCGGGGCCGGCTGCGTCTCGTTCCGGCATGAAAAATACAAGGAATTCGGCGGCCCTAACGGGGGCGATGGCGGGCGCGGCGGCAACGTGTTCGCGGTTGCCGACGTCAACCTCAATACGCTTGTTGATTTCCGCTTTGCGCGCCGTTATGACGCTAAACGCGGTGAACATGGGATGGGGTCCGACATGTTTGGCGCGGCTGGCGGAGACATTACGCTCAAGATGCCGGTGGGCACCATCATCACCGACGCTGAAACCGGCGAAGTCTTGTACGAATTGTTGACGCCCGGCGAAGTCATCACGATTGCTAAAGGGGGCGACGGCGGTTTTGGCAACATGCGGTTCAAGAGCGCCATCAACCGCGCGCCGCGTCAAAAAACACCTGGATGGCCCGGTGAAAAGAAAAATCTGAAACTCGAATTGAAGGTTTTGGCTGATGTGGGACTGCTGGGCCTGCCCAATGCCGGCAAGTCCACTTTGATCACGGCCATCTCCAACGCCCGACCGCGAATCGCCGACTACCCCTTCACGACCTTGCATCCCAACCTGGGTGTGGTACGGGTCGGCCCCGAGCAGAGTTTTGTTGTCGCCGATTTGCCCGGTCTGATCGAAGGCGCATCCGAAGGCGCCGGTTTGGGGCATCTCTTCCTGCGTCATCTGCAGCGCACACGCCTGTTGCTTCACGTGGTTGACATGGCGCCCTTTGATGACAGCGTTGATGTGGTGGCTGGCGCCAAGGCCATTTTGAATGAACTGAAGAAGTACGACCCGGCACTTTTTTCCAAGCCGCACTGGCTGGTGCTCAATAAACTTGACATGGTGCCTAAGGACGAGCGCACCGCTTTGGTAAAAGACTTTGTCAAGCGCCTGAAATTCAAAGGCCCGGTGTTTGAAATTTCTGCACTGACCCACGAAGGCTGTGAGGCGCTGGTAAAAACCGTGTTCCAGCATATCAAGGCGCAACAATTGATTGAACAGGAGCCGCCGGACATTGATCCG
>JANNYX010000063.1:0-8168 GCA_031410295.1 Rhodoferax sp. | reverse complement strand
GTGAAGGCGATGGCGCGGCTGCCGGCGCACACCTGTTGCTCGGACGCCAGCAGCACGCAGCGCACGCCCGCTTTGGCCAAGAGCAGCGCCGTGGTCAAACCGACCGGCCCGGCGCCCACGATCAACACCGGTTCGATGGCGTCTGCCGTTGGGCAAGGCGCTGCCGGATAGACCTTGTAGTTGAAATAAATCGACGGGTGAGGGGTTGACAGCGGCTGGTGCATGCGGTCCTGGGTTTATGAATTTATCAAGTAAAAATTAAGTACAATAAATCAGCTATAGGCCGTCAAATAGTATACACAGTTTGCTATATAAATCATTGTGTTAATGCATATATAATAGGCAAAAACTACATTAAAGCAATAGCAAATCGACGGCTGACGCACGACGCACGACGAATGGTGTATGGCGAATGGCAAAAGCGCAGGTGTTTGGCCAGATCATTCCCAATAAGGGGTTTGTTTCACAAGGCGCGGTAGAAAAAAGCAGTGTCAGACAGCCCGCCGTGCGCCAGCAACGCGTGCCCCGGCACTTCGCCAAACCGCTGCCAGCCCTGGCGCGCATACAGTCGCTCGGCGTCCATGCCGGTGGTGGTGTCCAGCATCAGCAAGGTTTTGCCGCAAACGCGCGCCTCCATCTCGGCCGCTTTCATCAGCGCCTCGCCCAGGCCCTGGCGGCGCGCGCGCCGGTGCACCAGCATCTTGGCCACGTCAGCGCGGTGCGGCTGGTTCTCCGGCTGCGCCAGGATCAGCTGCACGGTGCCGACGATGCCCTTGTCATCTTCGACCACCAGCAGCGCGCGTTCGCCTTTTGCCACTTCTTCGGCGACCACGCGCCAGAAGGCCAGCGCTTTCTCTTGCGACAACGGATGCATGAAACTCACCGAGGCGCCGCCGGCGACGCAGTCGATCAGGATGTCAACCAGGTCTTGCAGTTGGACGTCGCTGACCATCAGCAGGCGGCGGACGGCGGTGGCTTGAATGGGCGGTGGCATGTCAGTTCCTGGCGGGTTGCGCTGGCCACGACCAGTCGGAGCTTACTTTAACAATCGGGCCAGGTATTTTCCGGTGTGGCTGCTGGTGTTGGCCGCGATGTCCTCCGGCGTGCCCACGCCCACCACCTCGCCGCCGCCCGAGCCGCCTTCGGGACCCATGTCGATCAGCCAGTCGGCGGTTTTGATCACGTCCAGATTGTGTTCAATCACCACGATGGTGTTGCCGGCGTCGCGCAGCTGGTGCAACACTTTAAGCAGCAAATCAATGTCGGCAAAGTGCAGGCCGGTGGTCGGTTCGTCCAATATGTACAAGGTTCGGCCGGTGTCGCGTTTGCTGAGCTCCAGCGCGAGTTTCACGCGTTGCGCTTCGCCGCCTGACAGCGTGGTGGCGCTTTGGCCCAGGCGAATGTAGGAGAGGCCCACATCCAGGAGCGTGTGCAACTTGCGTGCAATGGTCGGCACGGCGCTCAGGAACTCGTAGGCGGCTTCGACCGTCATGTCCAGCACCTGAGCGATGTTTTTGCCTTTGTACTGCACCTCCAGCGTTTCGCGGTTGTAACGCATGCCGTGACACACATCACAGGGCACATACACATCGGGCAGGAAGTGCATCTCGACCCGTTTCACACCATCACCCTGGCAGGCTTCGCAGCGGCCCCCGGCCACGTTGAAACTGAAGCGCCCCGGGCCATAACCGCGTTCGCGCGCCATCGGCACTTCGGCCATCAGCTCGCGGATCGGCGTGAAGAGGCCGGTGTAAGTCGCCGGGTTGCTGCGCGGCGTGCGCCCGATCGGTGACTGGTCGACACTGATGACCTTGTCGAAATGTTCGATGCCTTCGATGGCCTCGTGGGCCGCCGGCTCCTCGTGCGCGCGGTAAAGTGTGCGCGCCACGGCGGCGTACAGCGTGTCGTTCACCAGCGTCGATTTGCCCGAACCGGACACCCCCGTCACGCAGGTGAAGAGGCCCACTGGCACTTCGACGCTGACGTTTTTCAGGTTGTTGCCGGTCGCGCCCAGCACGCGCAGCGCCTGCATGTTGCCTTGAGTGAGCAGGTGCGCGGCCTCCCGCGCGGCGCGGCGTTGGGCGGCGGGGCTGGGCGGGAATTTCGACTTGAACTTGTCGTTCGGCAGGTTGCTGATCAACGTCGGCTGCCACTTGGCGCGGCGCTTGGGCACGGCGATTTGCAGCGTGTGCGCGAGGTACTGGCCGGTGAGCGAAGCGGCGGTGTTTTTCACTTCGTCAAAGCTGCCCTGCGCCATCACACGCCCGCCGTGGATGCCGGCGCCCGGCCCCATGTCGATGACGTGGTCGGCGGCGCGGATCATGTCTTCGTCGTGCTCGACCACGATCACGCTGTTGCCGATGTCGCGCAGGTGTTTGAGCGTGCTGATCAGGCGGTCGTTGTCGCGCTGGTGCAGGCCGATGCTGGGCTCATCGAGCACGTACATCACACCGGTCAGGCCGGAGCCGATTTGGGACGCCAGGCGGATGCGTTGCGACTCGCCGCCGCTCAAGGTTTCGGCGCTGCGGTCAAGACTCAAATAATTCAGGCCAACGTCGTTCAAAAATTTCAGGCGCAGGCCGATTTCGCGGATCACCTTGGCGGCAATGTCACCTTTCGCGCCCGGAATATGCAGGGTGCTGAAATAATCAAAACTTTCGCGCAGTGTGATGTGGCTGAGGTCAAAAATAGCCCGTGCCGTGGGCACATCCGGCGATTGCGGCGTTGCCAGATGCCCTACCAGTTTCACGTGACGCGCCTCGCGCCGCAAGCGGGAGCCCAAACAGTCTGTGCACGGCTGCGTGCTGCGGTAACGCGCCAGGTCTTCGCGCACCAGGGCCGAGTCGGTCTCGCGGTAACGCCGCTGCATATTGGGCAGGATGCCTTCAAACGGGTGCTTGCGGGTGACTTTGCGGCCTTGCGCGATGCCCGTGTCGCTTCCCGCTTTGCCGGAATCCAGCACGTAACTGAATTTGATCTCCTCCTCGCCCGAGCCGTGAAGAATGGCGTTCTGGGTTTGCGGGGCGAGTGATTCAAACGGTTTTTCAAGGTCGAACTTGTAATGTTTGGCCAAACTTTCCAGCATCGAAAAGTAATACCCGTTGCGCCGGTCCCAGCCCTTGATGGCGCCACTGGCCAGGCTCAAAGACGGGAAGGCCACAACGCGGGCTTCGTCAAAAAAATCCTGCTGACCCAGGCCGTCACACGCGGGGCAGGCGCCTACTGGCGAGTTGAAAGAGAACAGTCGCGGCTCCAGCTCCTGGATGGAATAACTGCAAATGGGGCAGGCGAATTTGGCGTTGAACAAATGTTCTTTATGAAAATCAGGCTCAAGGCCGTCGTGTTTGTTCAATAGCTCGCTACTATTCTGAGAGCTTACCTCCATCGCGATGGCGCGGCCATCGGCAATTTTCAAAGCCGCCTCGAAACTCTCGGCGAGCCGTTGCTTCAAGCCAGCCGCCGGGCCGCTCCCAAGGCTGGCTTGCGCCCCCTCGGGGGGCCGGGGCGCAGCCCCTTGGGGGTCAGATCGTTCGCGCACCTTGAGGCGGTCTACCACCACGTCAATGTCGTGTTTTTCGGTCTTCTTGAGTTTGGGCAGGGCGTCGAATTCGAGCAGTTCGCCATCGACGCGAAAACGCACGTAACCGCGCGCCTGCATGTCGGCAAACACATCGAGGAACTCGCCTTTTTTCTCGCGCGCCAGCGGGGCCAGGATCATCAGGCGCGTATCGACTGGCAGCGCCAGCACGGCGTCGACCATCTGGCTCACCGTCTGCGCCTGCAGGGGCAGATCATGGTCCGGGCAAAACGGCGTGCCGGCACGGGCGAACAAAAGGCGCAGGTAGTCGTGGATTTCGGTGACCGTGCCGACGGTGGAGCGCGGGTTGTGGCTGGTGGCTTTCTGCTCGATGGAAATGGCGGGCGAGAGGCCTTCGATCACGTCCACATCGGGCTTGTCCATCAGTTGCAAAAACTGGCGCGCGTAGGTCGAGAGGCTCTCCACATAACGGCGCTGGCCCTCGGCGTAAAGCGTGTCAAACGCCAGCGACGACTTGCCCGAACCGCTCAAACCAGTGATCACCACGAGCTGGTTGCGCGGAATGTCAAGGTCGATGTTCTTCAGGTTGTGTGTGCGCGCGCCACGGATGCTGATGGTTTGCTGGCGCAGCGCGTTGGCCAGGTAGGTGCTGTCGGTCTCTGAATTCAAAATGGGCGGCTTGTTGGAGGGCAACCTGACATTATCGTGAATCCCGCTGAAAATAGGTGAAACCAGCTTCTTGGACAATTCAGCGGACAATGACGGGATAATCCCAAACACTGTAAATAACCTCAGGAACCGATCATGGCATCAGTCAACAAAGTCATCCTCGTCGGCAATTTGGGCCGCGACCCCGAGGTACGGACTTTCCCCAGCGGCGACCGTGTGGCCAATGTCACCATGGCCACCACCGAAAGCTGGAAAGACAAAAACACAGGCGAGCGCAAAGAGCTGACCGAATGGCACCGTCTGACGTTTCGCGGCGGGCTGGCCGGCATCGTCGAGCAGTACCTGCACAAGGGCTCGCAGATTTATGTGGAGGGTTCTATCCGCACCCGAAAGTACACCGACAAAGACGGCGCAGAGAAGCAAATCTCCGAAATAAATGTCAGCGAAATGACCATGTTGGGCAGCCGCCAGGGGCAGGGTGGCCCGTCGGGTGACGAAGACAGCAGCGGCGGTTATACGCGCCCGGCGCCCGCATCGCGCCCGGCCCAGCAGACGCCCAAAGCGGCGGCACCGGCCAAATCCGCCAGCGGGTTTGACGACATGGACGACGACATCCCATTTTGATGAAACACTGAACAAGCTACTGCGCGGGCGAATTTGCGCACAGCGGTGCTCGCTGTACCGGCAGTACAGCTCCGCTCCTCCTGCGCAACTTCATCCCGCTCGCTACGCTTTTTCAGAGTTTCTGTTTGGAGACCTATGAAGAGCTCAACCCTTCCACCCTTCCACCTCGCCTTCCCGGTGCATGACCTCGCCGCCGCCCGCAACTTTTACGGTGGCCTGCTCGGCTGCCCCGAAGGCCGAAGCTCCGACGAGTGGATTGATTTCAATTTCTTTGGCCACCAGATCGTGGCGCATCTGGTGCCCGGCCACCGCGCCAACAAACCCACCAACGCGGTCGACGGCCATGACGTGCCGGTGCCCCATTTCGGCGCGGTGTTGCCGCTGGCGCAGTGGCAGGCGGCCGCAGACAATCTCAAGGCAGCCGGAACAGCCTTCATCATCGAGCCCTACATCCGTTTCAAGGGCGAAGTGGGTGAACAGGCGACGATGTTTTTCCTCGATCCGAGCGGCAACGCGATGGAACTGAAGTCGTTCGCTGACCTCGATTCGCTGTTTGCGAAGTAATTTACTTGCGGGGCAGGCCGCAGCCACACGAAGTGGGCAAACCCTGTCCCCAACTGATCAGATGGCTTTGCGCAGGCGCCGGGGTGAAACGCGTTGGGGCTTGACACCTTCGCGCTGCAATGCCTCCGGCAGCGCCACACCCCGGATCAACGCATCGGCCAGCGCACTGGCCCCGGCCGCGCTCTGTATGCCATAACCGCCTTGCGCGGCAAGCCAGAAAAAGCTGGGCGCCACGCCGTCAAAACCGATCACTATTTCGCCGTCTTGCACAAACGAGCGCAAGCCCGCCCAGGTGCTGGTGGGGCGGCGGATTTGCAATGTCGTGGCCTCTTCAATGGCGTAAATGCCTTTGGCAATATCGAGCTCTTCAGGCACTACGTCGTGCGGGTGGGTTGGGTCGGCATTGGCCGGTGAACCGAGCAGTTGCCCCGCATCGGGTTTGAAGTAAAAACTCTCGTCGATACCGATCACCGCCGGCCAATGTGCGGCGTCAACACCTTCGGGCGCCCTGAAGGTGAAGGCGCTGCGACGGCGCGGTTCCAGGCCAATGGGCGCTGCGTCAAAAAAGGCGGCCAGCTCATCGGCCCAGGCGCCGGCAGCGTTGACCACCTGCTTGGCGCGCACCGACGAGCCATCAAGAAAATCAAGCTGCCAATGCTGGCCGTTGTGTCGGGCGCGTGTCAGCGTGGCGCTGCTGCGCATTTCTGATTCAAGCGCCGCCCCCCGTTTTCTAAAGCCGCGCAGAAAACCCTGGTGCAATGCGTGCACATCCAGGTCCATTGAGTCTGGGTCCATCAACGCGGCCAGGACTTTTTCGGGCCGCAGGCACGGCACACGCGCCAGAGTTTCGACCCGGCTGAGTTGCGCCAAGTGCGGGCAAGTCGGGGCCAGATCGGCCCGCGTGGCATCCAGCTGCGCCTGTTGACCGCGCGCGGCCAGGTACAGCGCGCCACGCAGCGAGACGATGGGGCTGCTGGCAAAACCGGGCGGCGGTTGTTGGTAAAAACCGCGGCTCGAGCGTGTCAACGCCCGCACCATGGGCGGGCCATAACTCTCCATGAACATTGCGGCCGAGCGCCCGGTCGAGTGGTAACCTGGCTGGTCTTCGCGTTCGATCAAGGCAACGCTGCGGTGCTCCGCCAGGCGCCAGGCCAGCGACGCACCGGCGATGCCGGCACCAAAAATCGCGACGTCAACTTGCTCCATTGCGATCTGAACCGGTGATCACTCCGCCGCCCAGGCAGACCTCGCCGCTGTACAACACGGCCGATTGCCCGGGCGTGACGGCCCATTGCGGCTCGGGGAATGACAGGCTGAATGTTTGGCCATCGACGCCCGTCAACTCGGTTGCCGCATCGGTTTGACGGTAACGGTTTTTCGAGGTGTAGTGGCCCGTCAAAGGTGCCAGGCCGGAAACCCAACTTGCGTCCTGCGCGTTCAATGAAGGTGACAACAACCAGGGGTGTTTATGCCCCTGCACCACCCACAACGTGTTGTGCGTCATGTCCTTGCGCGCCACAAACCAGGGTGCGTGGTCGCCACCGCCGCGTTGCGCGCCTTTCGCACGCACGCCACCAATACCAATGCCTTGCCGTTGACCGAGCGTATAGAAACTCAGCCCCACATGCTGACCCAGCACGCGGCCTTTTTCGTCCTTGATCGGCCCCGGCTCCTTGGCAATGTAGCGATTGAGGAAGTCGCGAAAGGGCCGCTCGCCGATGAAACAAATGCCGGTGGAATCTTTCTTCTTCGCGTTGGGAAGACCAATATCGAGGGCAATCTGGCGCACCTCGGTTTTGTGCAACTCGCCCACCGGAAACAGTGTTTTCGAGAGTTGCGACTGATTCAGCCGGTGCAAAAAATAGCTCTGGTCTTTGCTGGCGTCCAGCCCCCTGAGCAACTCGTGTTGGCCGGTTTGTGTATTCAGGCGAACACGCGCGTAATGCCCGGTGGCGATTTTTTCGGCGCCCAGGCGCACGGCATGGTCCAGGAAGGCCTTGAACTTGATCTCGGCGTTGCAGAGGATGTCGGGGTTGGGCGTGCGCCCGGCTTTGTATTCGCGCAGAAACTCGGCAAACACACGGTCTTTGTAGTCGGCCGCGAAATTGACGTGTTCGATCTCGATGCCCAGCACGTCAGCCACAGCGGCAGCGTCTACAAAATCTTCGTTGGAAGTGCAGTACCCAGAGTCGTCGTCACCTGACCCGGCGGGTCGATCGTCACTCGACCAGCCGGGTCGGTCGTCACTCGACGCTGCGGGTCGGTCGTCATCTTCCCAGTTCTTCATGAAAATGCCGACGACCTCAAGGCCCTGTTTTTTGAGCAGGTACGCCGTCACGGCAGAGTCCACGCCGCCGCTCAATCCCACCACAATGCGTTGTTTGACTGCCATAGAGGGGTGATTATCCCAGCCAATGGCTGCCCATTGTTCCAGCCAAAGCCATTTCCACAGGGCACAGGATGGCAAGCGGTATGCTTGGGTAAAGGAGTTATCTGATGACGAATCTTGACCCCCAATGGCTCGACCAGATGTACAACAACCGCGCCCTGGTGCCGGACCATGCCAATCACCTGGTGCAATGGGCTGAAGCTTCGGAGGAAGCGCGTGAAGCCCACCCCAGCTTCCGCGACATTCCCTACGGCGACCAGGCCACGGAAACGCTGGACTTGTTTCCGGCTTCCGTGAGCGCCAGCAGCAGCACCAGCCGGCGAGGCGCGCCGGTAGTGGTGTTCATTCACGGCGGTTACTGGCGCTCGCTCGACAAGTCCGACC
>JANNYX010000062.1:0-2583 GCA_031410295.1 Rhodoferax sp. | reverse complement strand
GTTTCACGTGAAACAGAGCGTCTTCGCGGGATTTGGGTCAGCCCCAAAAATCTGCAGACCGCCGAGGCTGAGCGGGTTTTGGGCAAAGCGCTGGAGCATGAACACAGCTTTGCCGAGTTGTTGCGCCGCCCGGATGTGAGTTATGCCGGGCTGATGTCGCTGGACGGCGGAAAATACCGGTCGACAGAGGCGCTGCACGATCAAAAAGTGGCCGAGCAGGTCGAAGTTATGGCCAAATATTCAGGTTATATCGACCGCCAGCGCGACGAGGTGGGGCGCGCCGCGCATTTTGAACACCTCAGGTTGCCGGAGGATCTGGACTATTTACAAGTGCATGCCTTGTCGATCGAGGCGCGGCAAAAGCTCAGCAAGCAACGCCCGCAAACCCTGGGGTTGGCCTCCCGGATCTCGGGCATCACGCCGGCCAGCATCTCCCTCTTGCTGGTGCATTTGAAGAAACGCGGTTACCCGCAGTTCGGCGTCAAACCTGCGGCGGACGAAGGCGCTCTTCAGAAGGCGAACATCGAGGCCGCAGTTTGAAGGGACGGGCGGGCGCGGATGCGGCATCTTCATCTGCAGTCCAGAACGGCATGAGCCCACATCCGGCAACCACGGCTTTGCCCCGTCGCATGGTTTTGCAAGCCGGCGCGAATCAGTTGGGGCTTTTCCTGGCGCCCGCCCAGATGGACGCGCTTCTGGCCTACCTTGATCTGATCGAAAAATGGAACAAGGTTTACAACCTCACAGCGTTGCGGGACCCGGCGACCATGTTGACGCACCATTTGCTGGACAGCCTGGCGGTTGTCGCGCCGCTGCGCCAGAGACTCGCCGCCATGGCTTACAGCCGGGATGGCGCGGACCGGCAGCCAACACCCGGGCCGCTCCTTCGCCTGCTGGATGTTGGTTCGGGCGCCGGGTTGCCCGGTATCGTCATCGCCATCTGTTGCCCCGAGGTGACCGTAGACTGTGTAGATACGGTGGCTAAAAAAGCCGCTTTCATCAACCAGGTTGCGGCATCACTCACCTTGTCCAATCTTCGCGGGCTTCACGACCGGGTCGAAAATCTGACGGACAAGTACCCCGTCATCAGCGCCCGCGCATTCGCCTCGCTGGCCGATTTCGTCCGACGGTCAGTGAGCGCTTTGGCCGCAGACGGCATCTGGCTGGCCATGAAGGGCAAACACCCGGCCGAGGAACTGGCGGCGCTTCGGCTTGAGCAGCCCGCAGTTGAGGTGTTTCACGTGGAACAACTGGCGGTTCCGGGGCTGGAGGCGCAGCGCTGCATCGTCTGGATGCGCAAAATGACAAAATGACTTCGCGGCGGGCGCCGCTTCAATGACAAAATGGCGAACCCGCCGCGATGGCAACGGCATTTATCATCCTGGCATCAGGCCGCAGGCCCATCATTCAATCATCTGCAAATGTTCGGCATCACCGACTACGGCACCTTTATTGCCACCATCCTCCTCTTCCTGCTGGTGCCCGGCCCGGGCAATCTGGCCTTGATTACTTCCACCACCAAGGGCGGCATCGCAGGCGGATTTGGCTCGATTATCGGAATCTTTGCGGGCGACCAGATTTTGATGTGGCTGGCCATCGCCGGTATGGCGGCGGTCATGGCCGCTTACCCTGACGCGTTTGCGGCGGTGCAGTGGCTGGGAGCGGTGTACTTGGCCTGGCTCGGGCTGCGCATGCTGCTGGCCAAACCAGGTGACGCGCCGATTCTGGACATCAAACCCCGGCATTATTTCAAACAGTCCCTGTTGATCACGCTGTTGAACCCCAAGGCGATTGTGTTTTATATGGCGTTTTTCCCGCTTTTCATCGACCCGGTGCGCCATCAAGGCATGACGACCTACCTTGCGCTCACGCTGACCAGTGGCGCCCTGATGTTTTTTTACGGCCTCACCTCGGTGATGTTGACCCATTTCCTCGCGTCCAGATTCCGCGCCAACCCGAAACTCGGCCGCGCGTTGGAGAAAATCGCCGGGCTGTGCCTGGTGGGTTTCGGGATCAAGCTAGCGGTGTCCAAATGAAGAACAATAAATCTAAACCAAGAAGCCTGCAATTTTTCGGGGGGCAGCGACCCGCGCAGCGGTGGAGCGTGGGGGCAACATCAGCATGACCAAAATCTTCTGTATCGCCAACCAAAAAGGCGGCGTTGGCAAGACCACCACCGCGGTCAACCTGGCTGCGGGTTTGGCTAAGGTCGGCCAACGCGTGTTGCTGGTCGACCTGGACCCACAAGGCAATGCCACCATGGGATCGGGTGTGGACAAACGCACCCTTGAAACCAGCGTCTACGATGTCCTGCTCGAAGGCGCGACGATAGCCGAGGCGCTTGTCAAAAGCGACAAACTGGTGCAGGCCGGTTGCAGTTATGACATTGTTGGCGCCAACCGCGAATTGGCCGGCGCCGAGGTCGAGCTGGTGGAGGCTCAGCGGCGCGAAAAACGCCTTAAAACGGCGTTGGCTGCGGTCAGCGCGCAATACGATTTCATCCTGATTGACTGCCCACCCTCACTCTCGATGCTGACCCTGAACGGCCTGTGTTGCGCCGACGGCGTGATCGTGCCGATGCAG
>JANNYX010000061.1:0-4202 GCA_031410295.1 Rhodoferax sp. | reverse complement strand
CGGCCCTGAACACGCCGGCCCATCGGGCCAGCGGCCAGGTGTTCCTGCGCGTCATGCGGGACGCGCTGTTTGGCGCCAAAGGAAGTTCCAATTTGCTGCTGCCACGGCAAGACCTGACCCGCCTCTTTCCGCAACCCGCCGCCGCTTGGCTGATGGCTCATGGTGGCGCGGTGCGCATGGCCACGCGGGTGCAAACGCTGGGGCGCTTGCCCGGCCAGAACGGCTGGGTGATCGACGGCGAGCCGTTTGACCACGTGGTTCTTGCGACGTCATCATCAAATGCAATACAGGCCGTCAAAGGATATGAAAAGTATGCTACAAATAGAATAGCAATCATGATGCGTGATTGGATTGCCACGGCGCAGGCCCTGCGTTTCGAATCAATCACCACGGTGTATGGTTACGCCAAAGGCGCCCGCTTGCCTCACCCGATGCTGCTATTGCGAAGCGCAGGCGCTGACGCATCGGATGCCCGGTCTGGAAATCCTCATCCGGCGCACTCAGCACACCCGGCGCAGTTTGTATTCGACCGTGGCCAGTTGGGAGGCCAAATAGGATTAATAGCTTTTGTCGTCAGCGCAAGCAAAGGGGAGCGCGACGAACTTGAGGCGGCCGTGCTTGACCAGGCGCGCGTGCAACTCGGCTTGAGCCTGGAGCGGGTGCAGACGGTGGTCGAAAAACGCGCCACTTTCGCCTGCACGCCCGGTATGCGCAGGCCGTCTATGCAGATTGCCCCCGGTTTGTCGGCTTGCGGTGACTATTGTGAAGGGCCCTATCCCGCCACTTTGGAGGGCGCTGTCCGCAGTGCCCTGGCTGTGGTGGACAGTCTGGGCAAGCCCTGAGCAGCGACTCGGGTTGTGGAAAAAGGATTGGCCAAAATACTGGACAGTCAATGTGTCCAGAAGACATACTCGCAGGCGACATGACACTTCCTCAACAGTCCAAAAATAACCATCTGCTGGTATGGCTCATTTGCACCGTGGTACTGGGCGTGCCGATGTGGTTCGCGCTGCGCACTTTCAGCCCGTCGCCGCCACGCATGCTCACCATGAGCACCGGCGCGCCAGAAGGCGCCTACCACCAGTTTGGATTGAAATACCAGCAGCTTCTGAAGGAAAACGGCGTCACGCTGGAGTTGAAGAGTTCGGCGGGTTCCTTCGAAAATTTGCAACGGCTTACCGACGGCAGTGTTGACGTTGGCCTGGTGCAAGGTGGCCTGGGCGTGTTGACGCAGGACTCCAAGCGTGATGAGTTTGACACCCGATTGCGCACGCTGGTGACAGTGGCTTACGAACCGGTCTGGATCTTCTCGCGCAAGCTGGATTTGTCCAACGGCCTGGCGCCACTTCTGGGTAAAAGGGTGTCGATTGGTCTGCCCAACAGCGGCACCAACAAGCTGGCACTTGAACTGCTCAAGTCCTTTGGCGTGGTCAGTCCGCTTGGACTCCCGCTGGCCGGCACGCAGTTGTTGAATGAGGGCGGCATGACCGCCGCGAAGCATCTCCAAGACGGCGAGCTGGATGTCCTGATGCTGGTGGCCGCACCCGAGGCGTCGGTAATCAATCACTTGCTCAGTGACACCAATGTGGAGCTGGCGTCGATGCGGCAGGTGGAAGGTTTGTCGCGCCGCCTGCCTTATTTCCAACCGGTCAGTCTGAAATTCGGATCGGTCGATCCCGAGCGCAATATTCCCTCGCGTGACGTCGCATTGATAGCCACCACCGCCAACCTGGTGATCCAGGAGGATTTGCATCCGGCTTTGGCGTACCTGCTGCTTGAAGCGGCGCAGCAGGCCCATGCCCGTCCGAGCCTGCTCAGCCGCCCGGGCGAATTCCCCGGCACACAAGGCACCGATTTCCCGCTGGCCAGAGAAACCGAACGGTATCTCAAGAACGGGCGCCCACTGCTGCAGCGCTACCTTCCGTTCTGGATTGCAAATTTTGTCCAGCGAACGATCCTCTTCATTTTGCCGATGCTGGCACTACTGGTGCCAATGTTCACAGTCATGCCGACCGTGTTGAACTGGAAGCAAAAAAATCGCTTGTTTAACCGTTACGGTGAAATCAAATTCATCGAAAGCTCAATTCTTTCCCGAACCCTCTCGGAGGACGAAATCTCCGAAACCTATCAGCGGCTTGACAAGATCGAGCAGGAGATCATCGGTACCAGGTTTGCGCTGGCCTATTCAGACCGTGTTTACACCTTGCGCCAGCACCTTGATTTTGTGCGCGGGAAGCTCGGGAATATTGCCAAAGCAAAACCCGCCGCAGCGCCTATTCCCGGCGCAGAACCTCAACCACCTGAGCCAACGACGACACCGTAAGCTGTGGCCGGGCACCGAGCGGCAAGGGCTGGTCGTTGCGGTTGAGCCAAACCGCCTGCATGCCGGCCGCCAGGGCGCCTTGGACATCAAGCGCCAAGTCGTCACCGATATGCAACACCTCGTCCGAGGCGCACTGGGCTGATTGCGCCGCCGCATGAAAAATTCTTGGGTCGGGTTTGCCAATGCCAAACTGATGCGCGCTGACACTGCCATGGAAAAAGTGCCCTATGCCCACCCGATTTACATCGGCATTGCCGTTGGACAGGGCAACCAAAGGAAAGCGTTTGGCTAGAAATTCCAGCGCCGGAACCGCGTCGTCAAACAAATCCACTTTCATGCGCGCTTCAAAAAAAACTTCAAATGCCGGGGCAGCCAACGCTGTGTCTTCAGCCGAATTTTGCAGCGCCTGACGGATAACTTCCAGCCGCAACGCACTCATGTCGTGGCCAATATCCGGTCGTGTTTTGACCACATGCTCACGCAGGCGGAAACGCTGGGAGGTATCTGAAAATACCCGTGCAGTACGGGGCGCGTGGATACGCAACCAACTGGCCAGCGCACCTTCGGCGCGCTCAATGACAGGCCAGATCGGCCAAAGCGTGTCATCCAGGTCCAGTGTGATGGCCCTGATTTTCGCGAGATCAAGCATGAAGAAAAGCCAGGTGGTGGATGAAACAACGTCTCGCTAGCTGACGCTGAAAAACGGAAGGGTCAAAATTTGACAGCGCGGATTACGGGAGAATAACGCATGTCCATTTTCAAATTGTCGCCATTTGCCAATGAGCCCGCGCGTGACCCGTCGCTCGGCGGCGCTTCTGCCCCGGTGCAAAAGACTGCCGTGCTCTTTTGCAACCTCGGCACACCGGACGCGCCAACGCCAGCCGCAGTGCGGCGCTTTCTGGGCGAGTTTCTGAGCGATCCACGCGTGGTCGAAATTCCGAAACTGTTGTGGTGGCTGATCCTCAATGGCATCATCCTGCGCGTGCGCCCAGCCAAATCGGCCGCCAAATACGCCAGCATTTGGCGGACGGAAGGTTCGCCACTTAAATACTGGACAGAAAAACAAGCCCTGTTGCTTCAAGGATTCCTTGCGCAACGCGGACAAATGGTCAAAGTGCGTCATGCGATGCGTTATGGCAGCACGTCCATCGCTTCACAAATCGATCGGCTCAAACAGCAAGGTGTCGAGCGGCTGCTGGTCTTGCCGGCCTATCCGCAGTATTCCAGCACCACCACGGCGAGCCTGTTTGACGCGGTGTACGCCTGGGGCGCGCAATCGCGCCGCATTCCCGAATTGCGATTCGTCAACAGTTACCACAACGACGCCGGCTACATCAATGCCTTGTCGTCCACAGTTCGAAAATACTGGCAGGCCAACGGCAACCCCGACCAGCTGGTGATGAGTTTCCATGGCATTCCTGAACGTACTGTGCAGCTTGGCGATCCCTATTTCAGCCAGTGCCAGGAGACGGCGCACCTGCTCGCGAAATCACTGGGGCTTGCCGACACGCAATGGCAATTGACTTTCCAATCACGTCTGGGTCGCGCCAAGTGGCTTCAACCTTACACCGAACCGAGCTTGACGGCGCTGGGGAAAGCAGGTGTGCGCCGCGTTGATGTGGTGTGCCCCGGCTTCAATTGCGACGGCCTGGAGACGCTCGAAGAAATCAACATAGAAGGTCGTGCGGCCTTTATGAAGGCTGGCGGGCGCGAGTTTCATTACATCCCGTGCCTGAATGATTCAGACGCGTGGATCAATGCACTGAGCGACATCACCCTGCGCAACCTTGGCGGTTGGATCTGAGGCGCCAGGTTTTTCAATCCGATCCACAGTGTTGGTCAAAATAAAATCTGAAACCAATGCAAGCTGGCTGGGAAC